>JBAXFZ010000301.1:0-5794 GCA_037139685.1 Bacteroidota bacterium | reverse complement strand
GGGTTCAGTGAGTGGAACGAGCCGAACAGAACCATATCGCCGGGGTGAACATCCAGGGGATAGGAGGGAGGCGTTTCAGACAAGGGTTTGTAAAAGGAGTAGGCGGCATCCCGGTGCCCATCCAGGAAAGCCAGGGCCAGGGTGGTCTTTCCCCCGGTATCCCTCGACATGAACTCCGTTGAGACCCCGTTTTCGTTCAGAAAATCAAAGATCATCCCACCGGCATGGTCGGCAGCAACGGAACTTAGGAAAATAACCGGGACTCCTGCACGCCCGAGCGAAACGGCGGAATTCAGCATCGAACCTCCCGGCTTAGCGGCAACGGGCTGCCCGTCCCTGAAAATGATGTCCAGAACCGTCTCCCCGGTGCAAAATACCTGCCTGTTCCTCATCTTCATTCTTCTGGCCGCTAAGGCTTCCTAGTACTCGATCTCAAGCCCCAGTTCATCCTTCAGGGTGTTCAGGGCCGGGTTTTTCTCAGCCATGAGGTCGAATTTCTCTTTGTCCGTGTAGGGTTTTGCGTTTTTCAGGCTCTCGGAAACCTGCGTATTGACCTGGATTTTGTAATTGTTCAGCCGCATCCGCAAAAATTCCAGCATCTCCGTTTTCCGCAGGTTAAGCTCATCTTCGAGCACTTTGTTGCCGATCGTAAATTCAATGTTCCAGCCCGGGCCAAGAACGGGGCGTGCGCTTTTCAAGGTCGAGAACAGGTGCGGCGAGACGGTTTTCAGCGAATCGGCAAAATCATCCCAGCAAAGGATCAGTTCGTCGGGGGTAAAGGGTGTGGCGGTTTCGTTGGGAGGCTGGTTCTCGTCGGGCTGCAGTGAACCGGCTTTGGGAACCGGTTTCTTGATAGAGGTCGTGCTGTTGAATTCATTCCTGATATCCCTCATTTTCACCGTCTCAACAGCCTTTTTCACCTCGGTTACCTCCGGGTTCCCGGCTGCTGCGGGTGGCTGCGAACCGCTTACCGTTTGCTGAAACTGAGCGGCCGGGTCGGGGACGCTGGCTGCGGGTTGCGTTGGAACAACAGGTTTTACAGGAGCCGGTGCGGGTTGCATGGCAGGGGTAAGCGGAGGAATAACGGCTGCTTTCGATGCCGGCTGGTTTGATTCGGGCTGCAGCACCATGGTGCACATCTGCATGACCGACAGCTCGAGATGCAGCCGTTTATTGTTGCTGGTCTTGTAATTCAGGTCGCAACGGTTGTTGATGTCAAGAATTTTAATGAGGAAGCCCACCTGGCATAACCGTGATTGCTCGATATAATGGCTGCGGATGGAGGGGGCCGTTTCGAGCAGCCTGGCAGTGGACGCATCCTTGCATACAAGCAGGTTCCGCACGTGTTCCCCGAAACCGATCAGGAAATGCTGTCCCTCGAAGCCCTTGTCGATGATGTCGTTGATGGTGAGCAGCGTTCCCGGGATATCCCCCTGCAGGATCTGGTCGGTGATCTTGAAAAAATACTCATAATCAAGTACATTGAGATTTTCAAGAACAGTATTGTAGG
Organism: Bacteroidota bacterium; assembly: GCA_037139685.1. Taxonomy (GTDB): domain Bacteria; phylum Bacteroidota; class Bacteroidia; order Bacteroidales; family FEN-979; genus CAIVAT01. Next base: position 4,284 of record JBAXFZ010000301.1, on the reverse strand, counting down.
TGAGGGTGTTGCCTGAAAAACTAACGAGCTGGTCGAAGATAGACAGGGCATCGCGCATGGCGCCGTCGGCCTTTTGGGCAACGATGTGAAGGGCGTTGTCTTCGACTGTAATATGTTCCTTCCCGGCCACGTCGAGCAGGTGCCCTGCAATGTCGTCAACCGTGATGCGCTTGAAATCGAAGATCTGGCACCTGGAAAGTATGGTTGGTAAAATTTTATGCTTTTCAGTCGTGGCCAGGATAAACTTCGCGTAGGGGGGAGGCTCTTCCAGCGTTTTAAGGAATGCATTGAAGGCAGAAGCCGACAGCATGTGAACTTCATCGATTATATACACCTTGTAGTTCCCCATTTGCGGGGGGATTCTCACCTGGTCAACCAGGGTGCGGATATCATCCACCGAGTTGTTGGAGGCGCCGTCGAGTTCGTAGATGTTGAAAGAGGCATTCTCATTGAAGGAGACACAGGAGGAACAGTGGTCGCATGCCTCGACATTCGCCGAGATGTTCTCGCAGTTGATGGTTTTTGCCAGGATCCTGGCACATGTGGTCTTTCCTACACCCCTGGGGCCGCAGAAAAGAAATGCCTGGGCCAGCTGGTTGTTTTTAATGGCATTCTTAAGGGTGTTTGTTATCGACTTCTGGCCGACCACCGTATCAAAAGTCTGTGGCCGGTATTTGCGTGCCGAAACAATAAAATTCTCCATATGATTTTCCGGTTCAATTCTGAAATATCATCCAAAATTACGAAAGTTTTTGTTTTTTGCGTAATTTGGCGGCAGTTACCAAAACTGTTTTTCATGCTGCTGATCCTTACCGCAACTGTAACCAACAGGCTCAGGTACATTGTTGATCTGATGATCAGGGATTTACTTGGACTGGAGGTAGAACTGACCACCTCTGCCGACGAATTCCTCGCTTTCCGGGGGTCTAAGCTGGCCTACACGGCTTCACCATTTCCCGGAGAAATCAATATTGACCCGGCAGGGCTGCTTTTCGAGGAGGGCGTCAGGCAACAGGGGTTGAAAACAACCTGGAATGGCACGGTCCCGATTCTCTACCAGTCGGAAAGCCCCGGGTTTTCGTTGTCATTTGATCCGTTTGCATCCTCATTCTATGTGGTAAGCCGGTACGAAGAATATCTTCCCTATATTAAGGACGGGTACGGCCGTTTTCCCGTTACAGCCAGTATTGCATGGGAGGGCAGGTTTCTCGATATCCCGGTTGTGCACCTTTGGTCGGATATGGTTGGCACGCTGCTGCAGCAGCAATATCCCGCGATAGCGATCCGGCGCCATGAATACCGGTTTGTGCCGACCATCGATGTTGACCATGCCTACAGTTACCGGTGCAGGCCGCTGGCGAGAACCCTCGGCGGGATCGGCAGGTCGGCGCTTCATTTTGAGTTTCCCGACATTACCCGCAGGTTGATGGTACTGGCCAATATCACCACCGATCCCTTCGATACCTTTGATTATATTTTCAAAACGCTTGAACCTGCCGGGGTAAACCCGCTTTTTTTCATCCTCTTTGCCGATTACGGGGGTGATGACAACGGTGTCACAACCAAATCAAGGACCTTCCACCGGCTGATCCGGGATCTCGACAGGCACCAGGGTGTCGGGATGCACCCCTCGCTATCGTCCAACAAGCACTACCTGAAACTTCAGAGTGAATGCGAAGGGTTAAGTGCCGTGGTTGACCGGAATGTGACCAACAGCCGGCAGCATTTTTTAAAGGTTTCGATACCCAGAACCTACCGCGCCCTGGTACAACTAGGAATCACCCACGATTACTCGATGGGTTACGCATCGAATCCCGGCTTCCGTGCAGGGATCGCAGCTCCTTTTCCCTTCTTTGACCTGTCGAGGAACCTCACCACCCTGCTGACCATTCACCCGATTATCCTGATGGATGTAACAATGCGCGATTACCGGCGTCTAAACATCGAACGAAGCATCGAAATGACCAGGAACCTTGTCAGCACAGTGAAATCGGTAAACGGAGAATTTGTCAGCCTGTGGCATAATGAAAGCCTGGCTGAAAACGGCCGCTGGCTTGGCTGGAGAAGGGTCTTCGAAGAGATGGTTAAAATGGCTTCTGTCTGAAACAGCATGATCCACTATCTTGAGCACAACTCGATTGACAAACAGCGCTGGGATGCCTGCATCTCCGGTTCATGCAATCGCCGTGTTTATGCATTCTCGTGGTATCTTGACATCGTGTCGCCGGGCTGGGATGCCCTCGCCGAAGAGGATTACACCAGCGTTTTTCCCCTGACCCACAACCGGAAATGGGGAGTCAGCTACCTCTACCAGCCCTATTTCGCCCAGCAGCTGGGTCTCTTTTCGGTCAAACCGGTTACCGCTGAGTACCTCGGCAGGTTTATCGCCGCGGTTCCCCGGTGCTACAGGTTCATTGAAATACAGCTGAATGCGATGAATGAACCCGGAGCGGAAACGGGCAGCATTACGCAGCGGGTTAACCATGAACTCGACATTGCCCCCGGGTATGGGGAGATTTCAGGGCGCTTTGCCCAGAATACCCGCCGGAATATCCGTAAGTCAAAGGAACTGGCTGTGACCGCCGGCCGGGATGCAGGGGTTGACGAACTCATCGGGATGTTCAGCGAAAATTTCGGAAGAAAGGAGGGGAAACTGCAGGAAAAACATTATCAGGTCCTCAGGGAACTCATTGTTTACTGCCAGTCCCATAACCTGGGTTACATCCTGGGGGCCCGCGACAGTGAGGGGGAGCTTGGTGCGGCTGCATTTTTCCTGTTCGACGGACCGCATGTCTATTTTCTCTTTGCAGCCTCTTCGCTGCATGCTCGCGACAACGGGGCCATGTTTTCCCTGGTCGATCACTTTCTTTCCGAAAACGGAGGGAAATACAAGGTGCTCGATTTTGAGGGAGGCAATGATCCGAACCTGGGGCGCTTCTATAAAAGTTTCGGGGCAGAAGAGGTTTACTACCCTGCACTGTTCATAAACCGGCTGCCGGCAGCCCTCAACCGCCTGCTTTATTTTTACCGCAGGCTCCGGGAATAGGGAAAAAAAGCTAATTTTGTGAGTGTAACCTTAAAACTCGAAAACATGGTCAATGTTCTGTCAACAGGGAATTCCATCATCAACCAGTTTATTGCTGAATTAAGAGACGCAGAAATTCAGAAAGACAGTTTGAGATTCCGTTATACCCTTGAAAGGATTGGTGGAATATTTGCTTATGAAATCAGCAAAAATCTCTCTTACGAAGTAAAGGAGGTTGTTACCCCTCTTGGTATCGCCAATGTTCCGATGCTGGTCGAATACCCGGTCCTTGCCACCATCCTGCGGGCAGGTCTTCCCTTTCACCAGGGGTTCCTGAATTTTTTTGACAAATCTGAAAATGCCTTTATTTCGGCCTTCCGCAGGCATCACAAGGATGGCACCTTCTCCATCAATATTGAATATGCCTCGGTTACTGAAATTGAAGATAAGGTGGTTATCCTGTGCGACACCATGCTTGCCTCCGGATCGTCGATGCAGCTGGCCTACCGCGAGCTGATCACCCACGGGAAGCCCAAACACACCCACATTGTCGCAACTGTGGCCAGTGTCGAGGGAATTGAATCAATCAAGAAAAATCTCCCGCAGCAGGATGTCACCATCTGGGTCGGAGTTATTGACGAAGAGATGACAGCCCAGTCGTACATCGTGCCGGGACTGGGAGATGCAGGCGATCTTGCCTACGGAAAAAAACATTAGAAATGAAAAACGCGCTGATTGTTGAAAATATAAATATCTCACTGAATTCTATCAGGAGCCACCTGCTGCGGACCATTCTCACCATCCTCATCATCTCATTCGGAATCATGGCCCTGGTTGGAATCCTCACAGCCACCGACTCCATTAAGTATTACCTTACCCGTAATTTTTCAATGATGGGTTCTAACACCTTCACCATCCGGAACAGGTCTATGAACATCCATATGGGGGGCGGGGATCACAAGGAGAAGCGGTACGAACCCATTACCTATAGCCAGGCGCTGGAATTTAAAGACCGGTTCACCTTTCCTGCCTATACCTCTATTTTTACCCGGGCTACGGGGATTGCCACCCTGAAATACGGGGCGAACAAAACCAACCCCAATGTGGGAGTGATGGGGGTCGACGAGAATTACCTGGTCACTTCGGGCGACGAGGTGGAGACCGGGCGGAATTTTACGACAAACGAGGTGTTTTACGGCTTCAGTTCGGCCATCCTGGGGGCCCAGCTTGTAAAGGACCTTTTCAAAAACAAGGAGGAT
>JBAXFZ010000300.1:0-5800 GCA_037139685.1 Bacteroidota bacterium | reverse complement strand
AGGGGCTGTCTGGGTATTCACGCGTACCGGGGATGTGTGGACTCAGCATGGATCAAAACTGGCAGGAACAGGTAATGTCGGGCAGGCAAACCTGGGATGCTCTCTTGCCATTTCGGCAGATGGAAATACATTTGTAACAGGTGGCATAGTGGATAACGGGTTCCTTGGTGCCGTGTGGGTATTTACCCGAAACGGCAGCGACTGGGTGCAGCAGGGAACTAAGCTTGTAGGTTCAGAAAGTATTGATGCTTCCGAACAGGGTTGGTCGGTTGCAATCTCTTCCGACGGCAATACCATCATCAGCGGCGGCCCCGGCGATTTCATGAACGAAGGTGCAGTATGGGTGTTTGTAAGAAGTGGTGGAGTGTGGGCGCAACAAGGTCCGAAATTGTATGCGGAAGGTTCCACATCGCCCATCCTGGTTGGCAGGTCTGTTGCAATATCCCCTGATGGAAATACTGCGATTGTAAGCAGCCCGGGAGCCGGCAACTCAATCGGGAAAGTCTGGATCTTCAACAGGAGTGCCGGGGTCTGGACAAAGGAAGGTTCAGCAATTATTGGCACAGACGCGGTCGGGGCAGCCCGGCAGGGGTGGTCAGTTGCCATTTCTTCAGACGGTACCATGATTGAAAGCGGTCCTTACGATAACGGCGGTGCAGGAGCAGTTTGGGTCTTTCACAATCCGACCATCGGAATAGCACCAATTCCAGCCATACCATTAAATGTTTGCCTTGAACAGAATTATCCAAACCCGTTCAACCTGGGAACAACGATCAGGTTTCAAACCGTGAAATCTTCCCGGGTGAAGGTGACGGTCTATGACCTGGCAGGAAGGGAGATTGTTGTCCTTATAAACGAACTTCTTGAACCTGGCCACCATGAAGTGGATTTTAACAACAGTAAAATAGCCGGCGGAACCTACTTTTACAAACTTGAGACAGACGGCTTCGTTGAGACCAGGAAGATGATGCTGATAAACTAATTGTTCGGGGTAGTTCTGTATTTGAAAAAAACACTTGCCTTGACCCGTCTTTGCCGGAGCAACCTGACCACCTCACCTTTTTGATTGTTAAGCAGATATGGTGGTCAATGAAAATCGGCATAGGGTGGTCAAGAACTCTGATTTTTCCCAGCAGGGTCTGATTACCCCACCAGCGGATGCGTTCCCGGTGACCGTTCGGTCTGCAGATATTCTTCCGAGACGACCTGGTTGATGGCCGGCCGTGTCCCTGCAGCAGGTGGCATGATGGTCGGCAATTTCTGCAAACGGATTCCGGGGCCACCTGGTGCAAGGCTTTGGAAACGGAGGTTATTTCACGATGATCTTTTCGCTTTCAACCGCGTTTTTACTTCTGAAAATCAACAGGTAAACACCTTTTTCGAGAGTTGAAAGATCAAGTTGCATTTCAGCGGATTCGATTTTTTGACACATGGTCACGACTCCGCGGGAATTGATTAACTCAACCGAACCATCCCGGGTGTCCATGCTGCCGAAATTTACCCGCACCAATCCTGTTGCAGGGTTGGGATAAATGGTTAACCCGGGTTTATCCAATGCACTGATCCCTACCGGTGCCGATTGCTTTAGCTGAACAACAACCTGGGCCAACCCGCTTGCGCTGACGGTAACATTGGCCGTGCGGTTCTGGGCTGACACGGTTTGCTGGTATGTGGCAACCAGTATTCCGTTACCTGTCCCCGAAGGCGTCGGTACGCACCAGGATGCATCGCTGGTGGCTGTCCAGTTCAAATTGGCCGTTACGTTAAAATTGGCAGAGCCCGCCTGGCAGGTTACATTCTGAAAGGGAGGCGTTACGGCCAGTATGGGCGCTGTACCATCCTGGGTGACCGTGACCGGCACCGGGCTCAACCCGGCGACTGTCACGGTGATGGTAGCCATTCGGGGGGTTGCATTCGGGTTCAGGGAATAGTTAGCTGTGATTGCGCCATTCCCTGAACCTGAGTTTGTAACGATGCACCATGGTTGGTCGCTGACCGAGGTCCAGGAAGAATTTGAAGTAACTGTGAAACTTGTGGTTCCTGCCGGCGAGGTCACATTGTGGTTGGGAGGACTTACGGAAAGTGTGGGTGCTGAAGGGCTTTGGGTCACTGTAACAGTCACCGGCGAAATCCCGGCTGCTGTTACGGTAACATTGGCAATACGCTGCGATCCTGTTGTATTGTCCGTATAATTCGCGATAATGTAACCATTCCCGGCGCCCGATGGTGTGACTGTGCACCAGGTCTGGTTCGAAACCGCCGTCCAGGCAACGGTGGTCGTAACAGTGAACTGGGTACTCCCCGCTGGTGAGGTCACATTCTGGTTCGGGGGCGTGACGGACAGCGTCGGTGCGCCTCCGGCCTGGTATATTGAAATATCGTCAAGATAAACGTTGTCAGCGCCCGCACTGTTGTCGGTACGGTGCCTGAAACGGAAAAAGCAGTTGTTCCCTGCAAAAGCATTCAGGCTGTGAATTCTCTGTATATAACTTGAACTCCCTGTGGCAGGTGCGAGGGTATCGACCTTTACCCAGGTTTGCCCGCCATTTCCCGTCACTTCGAAATAGGTTGTGTCATGGGTCGAACTCTTGTTTGCATTCGTGTTCTTCCAGTAGAAGGAGATCGTGTGATTGGCAGGGAGCAATACTTTCGGAGACCTGAGAATGGCTTCATTGCCCGAGGTATACCAGGAGGACTTTGCACACAGTTGCCCGCTATGCTGCTGGGCATTATACTGGTACCAGGAAACATCGGGAGTGATGACCCAGGCGCTTTGCACCGGGTAGGTGTTGAATACGGTTGAATCTTCAAAGCCCTGGAAATAGGGAAACTGGTCAATGACCACTTCTGTTTTAAATTTCCAGAGTGGTGAGGATTCCTGCTGTGTCCCGTTTTTGGCGATGACCTTCCAGTAAAACCATGTTGAATCGGCCAGGAGTGCAGGAGGAGTATAGCTGTAGGTTCCTGCAGCGGCGACCGCGGCATTGCTGACCACGAGGGAGAGACTCTGCGGGTTGGTTCCGAACCAGAGATCATAGCTGGTGGTATTAGCCCCCAATTGCCATGAAAGTGAAGTGCCTACTGAAACCACAGTGGCGTTATCGGCGGGAACCGGGTTGGTCGGTGTAACGGGACCGGTGCCGTTATAGTAGAACCGCATGTTGGTCAGCGAGCTGGGATAAGGGTTGAGATACCCGGTCTGGCTGGGAGGTGGAAAATTCTGATCATTGCCGCAATTCTTGTTGTTGTTGATGGAGGAACTCGTGGAATTGAAGGTGGGTCCGTAAGAGGTTCCCCAGCGGTTTTCCCAATGAATGGATATATTTTGTACACCGTCATAGGGAATCGGCGAAAGCAGTGTGATTTCATTCCACCCGTTCAAAAATGTCAGGTTGCCCTGGAAAACAAGGGTGTAACCATTATTCAGCGGGTCCTCGTAGTTGGCATTGGCATAAACGGTATTGGGGGTGAGTTTGAAATAGATCTTCTGGTTGGTCACGGTTTTTGGTCCGTTGGTACAGTTCAGGGCGATCTTGATGATGCTTTTGGCGGTTCCGAGATCGGTATGGTTGTATATCAGCGAACTCCAGGAATAATTCCAGCTGGAATAGACAGGCATGCTGTTTGAAACAGTTCCGCTGCCTATCTCTATATAATTCTGAGATCTTACGTGCAGGGTGAGTACTGTCAGCAATATTACGAGGTACATTCGGGAGAAGATTTTTTTTGTCATCTTGAAAGAATTTAGGAAGATAAGTTTATGCTGCAAAAATCACCAATTAATTAAGAGGACATCCTGCCGACAGGTTCAGATTCCTGAATTCGCACCTGTACCGGTCTCCTTTCCCGGATGCATAATTGACTTCCGCAATGAACTCCATCCATGAAACAGTTGTATGTGACGGATATGATTTTTGTAACTTTGCATCAAAGGAAACCTGCATGGATTCATTCATTACCATATTATATACGCTTCCGGTATATCAATGCCTGGTACTGTCGATCCTGCTCTTTATTGCAAGGGCTGAGTCGGGCGGATCTTCCAAGATCATTTTCGGGATGTTTAACCTGTTGCTTTCCATTTATTTCGCCTTCAACCTGCTTTACCGGGTTAAGGCCTTCAATGCGATTGCATTCCTTTACTACCCGATCCTGCCGGTCATCCTTTGCTTCATCCCCGCATTCTATCTCTATATCCTGTCGGTCACCCGCCCAAACTTCCGGTTTACGGCGCGGAATGCCATCCATTTCCTGCCGGCCGCAGCGATCCTCCTGCTAAACACCCCATACCTGTTCATGGCATCCGCCCAAAAAACCGAATACCTTTCCTTTTCTTTCGGTTCCAGGCCTCCTGGAGCGTTGATTATGTACCTGTTCACGGTTTATTTTATCGCCGTTTACGTGGTCATCAATATCCAGCTGGTGTTTTACCTTGTCCTGACGGTCAGGCAGTACCGAAAGCATCTCGAATATATCGAAAACCATTATTCTTCCACTGAGCAGATCGATACGGCCTGGACCACATCGGTCATGATATCATTTCTGGTCTTTTTTATTATCAACAATTTGCTTTATGTGATCGGGTTCAGGCAGCACTTCGTGGCCGGCATCCTTTATCCCGTTTCAATGCTGGGTATCACCCTGTATGCCGGAATGCGCGGTCTGAACCAGAGGGAAATTGCCGCCGGCATTGCGGTGGCAGCTGAAGGAACTCTGCCCGTGCTCAATGAGAAGGCACGACCGATGCCGGGAAACATACCCCCTGACATGGGGGCACCCGCAAATCATTCGATCAAATACCAGGGGTCGTCCATGACCGATGAACAGAAAAGCGTGCTTGCTGAAAAGCTGGAGTCACTCATGCTGAATGAGAAGGTCTTCACGCAAAGCAACCTGACCATAGACCACCTTGCACAACGACTGGAGACGAACAGCAAATACATCTCCCAAATCATCAACGAGTTTTATCAGCAGAATTACTACAATTATATAAACTCTTACAGGGTAAACGAGGCCAAGTTGCTCCTGACCAACCCTGCCACCGATAAATATTCGATCCTGGGGATATCCGTCATGGCCGGTTTCGCGTCGAAATCAACCTTTAATACTGCCTTCAGGAAATTCACCGGGATCACACCGAGTGAATTCAGGGATCAGCGTGTCACAAAGTTGCCGACAGGCCAGGAAAAGAAATGACTTTGTTTACCATCGGTCGCTTCTGTTACTTCGATCGTATGGCAAAGAAAATTTCCGGCAGAGAACCGGCCCATATATTGATCCGGGGATCCCGAGCAGCGGATCAACCGGCAATGAAAAAGAACATCCTGACCGGAATAGCGGAGAACGTAAAACATAGTGATTCCGTGGTAAAATTCTTTCCGGGTGACAGAATCGTATTTTGTACAGACGGACTGGTGGAGGTTTTCAACCCACGGGGGAAATTGTTCGGTAAAACCAGGCTGCTGACCCTGCTTGCAAAATCTGTTAATTTACCGGGCGAAAAAATATCGGAACTCCTTATCCATAAGTAAACGCATGGTCTGGCAAAAGAACCAGCGAAAGCCTGGACGACGATGTAACAGTAATTGCAATGGATGTGAAAAAACCATGACCCGGATTGTTTTATGGCTAAGCGTTTTGACAGTTAAGTTTGTACATACTGCGTTAATACCTGCCCAATTCCAAAAAGAAAAACCCCGAACGTTTTAAGGTTCAGGGTTTTAACTTGATTTTTCTGTGGCATCGACTGGAATAATCCCCGAACTATTCAGAACTATTCAGTTGAAACAGTGATTCTGTT
>JBAXFZ010000299.1:0-5803 GCA_037139685.1 Bacteroidota bacterium | reverse complement strand
CTGTCCTGTTGCGGTTTTCCATGCAGCAAGCGTAGCCTGGTCAGCCCCAAGATATCCCAGAACGGCGGGAGCCCCGGAGGCATAATAATCGTTGTAATTGATATTCGCAAAGGCCGTATTGGCAGCAGCGCTGTAAATCGCATAGGATTTGTCCGCCGTACCTGCAGTATTATCGTAAGTGTTCACAAAAATGTTATCCCTGATATCCAGGGCGGTATTCGGAGTCCCCACATAAAGGGCTGCTGATACAGTAGCGGAGGTATAACCTGCGTAGGTTCCCGACAGGTAAACCGAGTTATGATAAACAGTAACACCACTCGTAGAGGCATCGATCCCCATACCTATACAGTAGTAAGTAACTGAGGCATCGCTGGTGCACTTGATATCATATACGACATTGTTGATCAGGCTGACATTGCTTGCCGCCATAGCGGTGGAGATAAAGATCCCCCTGGCGCCATAGCCGCCGGTGTTGCTGTTGAGCAGGCCGCCCACCTTGTTGTTGATTACCATAACCCCCGTGGTTGTACTGAACACATAGATGCCATATGGGGCTGATGAATACGAGGTTGTAATGGTGCTGATATTATTCCCGCCAATGGTCATATTGGCATTGGAAACACCTGAGGAGACTGCAATACCCCTGGGGGCACCTGTGGTACTGACAATATTGGTGATGGTATTGTTCGATATGTTTGTATTGATTGTCGCAGTTGCAGCCCAGATACCGGTGATATTGGCAGCGTCGCTGGTGGTGAAGTTGCCGATATTGTTGCTGGTAATGGTAGCGCCGTCGACACCCTGGATATAGATCGCACAAAGCCGGATCGCATTGGCGCCGGTCGTATTGAAGTCATTGCCGGTAATCAGCGTCCCGGTTCCGTTTCCGGCGGCAGCATTGGCGATGACGTAAAGCCCGATGTAAGCAAGCTGGACACTGTTGTTCTGGAAAGTGATATTGTTGAAATAACCTGGATTGCCCGGGGTTGCCCCGTCCGAGATAATAATACCGGAACTGGAGTTGATCCCATTGATCAGGATGGTGTTCTTGACACTGCAGTTGACAATGGGGGTCGTTCCTGTTGATCCCATAACCAAAACGTTGGGGGTGGTTACCGATGTATTGGAGATGGTCAGGTTGCGGGTTGTTCCACCCACTGTGTTTGAACCATCGATCGTTGTATAGCTGTTCAGGTTTTTGATCAGCGGCCCGGCATTTACCGATCCTGTAATGACCGGGGAAGCTCCCGTGTTGGCTTTAATGGTCAGGGTGTTGGTTGCACTTGATCCGCCGTTCGAATTGATCACGATCGGGAAGGTTTCCGAAGGATAAGTTGCATCATTCAGCAGGAAGGTTACGGCACAGGTCATCACCTTGTTGTTGAAATCGTTGATGGCAGCCGTCAGGGTTGTATAGGTCTGGCCGACACCCACGTTGAATGTACCGCATATTGTACCGACAATAGTATAGGCGTTGGGAGTGGTGGGCGGAGTGGATACTGCCGGCGGGTTTATTGTAAAACCAGCGGCTCCGGTTGAAGGGCTGCTCCCCACATTTGGTGTGGTGTAACCGTCCTGGGCTACAATATAATAGGAAACCACATCACCCAGCACCACACCGGCGCCAAATGTGAAAGTATAGGTATTTCCGCTGACAAATGTTCCGGCAACGCTAGAGTAGGCTCCTGCATTTATTTTCCAGTACAGCCTTGGCAACCCGGCGCCGCTGGTGGGAACCCCGCTGGCATCGGTAATGGTTGTGGTAAGTGTTCTTGCAGCCGTAAGGTTCGTGTTCAGGAACGGAGTATAGGCAATCGAAGGAGGTGTCAAGTCCTGGAGAATCCCGTTGAATTCATCTGCTCCGATATCGGGAGCCGAGCCGGTTCCGACATAGCCTGCATTGCCCTGGCGGATATCCCCGTCGTAGTCGGTGGTATAGGTCGCGATATTTGCCCCGCCGCTTTCACACTGCGATGCTACGGTAGTCTTCACATGCAGGTCATACGGTGTCGATGCAACATTTACAAACGGAGGCATTTCTGTTATGGCTGCGCCGTCACGCGGGGTAACGGCTGCCTTGTAAGTGGCCAGGGTCTGGTAGTTGTTGGTGCCATCCGTCATGATCAGGTTGGTGGCACTCGGCGTACCGGCATAGAAATCGTTGTTGTTCGATGTAGCGGCATACGAGGTAAGGGTTGTTGAACTCCTGCGGTATGCGGCTGTTGAATAGGTTGTGCTGGCCGGGGCCGAAGATGTATTTATGAAAATATTATTACGCATGTCAAGCGTGGTGCTTGTTAACCCATAGACGGCATCTGAACTGAATGTCGTGGTGGAGCTGTTGGTACAATTCAGGTAAACCGTGTTGTAATAAAAGTTTGCAGCGGTTGCAGCGCTGATATAGATGCCATGCAATGCACTTGTCGAGGTGGAGGCCGGCGTCCTGATATCGCTGATATAATTATTGTAAAGGTTTGCAACTGTCGGACCGGTGATGTACATGGTGTAGAAGTAACCGGAAGCCCCGGCCATACTGATGTTGTAGGCTTTATTTTTATAAACGTTGAAGGTGCCTGCACCTCCGATGTAAATTCCGTAACCGTAACCATAACCGGTAGCACTGTTGACTGTGATATTGTAAAGGTTGTTGGAATAGTTGTTTCCCATGTAGTAGCCGTAAATTCCATAGACATAACCATAACCGGAGGATGAATTGGTGATGGTCAGATTGTACACGTTATTGTTATAAAGTGCATTTGTTGCGACTCCCCCGGATCCGGGATAGGAATAAATGCCATAAAGTGCATGGCCTGAAGTGTAAGAGCTGACGATGGTCTGGTCGTGGACTGAATTGTTATAAACCATCTGGGAGGTTGCAGAATTGGAGCAATAAATACCGTAGATGTAAGCACTGTATGTGGTCTGCCCGGGACAGGAATTACCAAACACATTGTTATCATGGATTACGGTTGATCCGCTTCCGGCGATATATAGGCAATACAGATAGGCTGACCCCGACTGGGTTCCCGCACCTGAACGCTGGTTGTTGCTGACTGTGTTGTTGTAAACATAGGAGGTACCACCGGCTGTTGATGTGCAATAGCACAGGTACATGTAGTAGCTTCCGCCGAAAACGTTGTTATTCACCGTATTGCCATAAAAATTAATGGTAAAGGCGGTGGCCGAATTATAGAGACCGTAAAAATAGGAAGAGGTTGAGGTAGGCTGGGTGCAGTTCTGAACCGTGTTATTATATATATTTAGTGTATTTGTGGTGCCTCCCGTACCAAGTCCGGTATTATAGATACCGTAGATGTAGCCGGTAGTACCGGCGCTTGCCAGCGTGACGGTATTGCCATAGATATTGGCATTGGCGTTTGTTGCCGTGGTTCCGTATATCCCATAGAGGCTGCCCGTGGTCCCGGCACCACCGTTGATATTGCTGTTTGCAATGTTGATACCATTCTGGTAAGCGGCATAGATTACATAACAGGTTCCCGCGCCTCCGCCAAAATTCGTAAAGATATTTCCCGTAACGGAACCGATATCGTTATTCTGGTCATAGTAGGTATAAGGTGCGGTGGCATCTCCATAGCCATAAAGGTAGATCCCGTTGTAGGAATTGGTTATTGTGTTTCCATAAAATTTATTGCCGGAATTCTGGCCTGTTACGGCTGCAATTGTAAGCTGGGTCGTCGCCAGGTTAGTATGGTTGTTGGAATAGATGCCATAGGTTGAGGCATTTGTCTGGTTCAGGGATACCGTACAGTTTTTTATTGTATTATTCGAAGAACCCTGGGTGGCAGAAGCCTTTAACACGGCATATCCCCATTCCATCTGTGTTGTGGTTGTGGCATTGGCAGCATTTTCGTAAAGGTCAATCCCGTTAAAGGTTACATATTGTACGCCCAGTAATGTGATGATAGCATCAAGGGTCCCGGTGCCGGTGGCTGCGGTAATTTTGGGATTGGCCCCTGCTCCCGATTTCTGGAAGATGATCTGGTTGGCCAGGGTGCCGGAATTGGTGGTAATATTTCCGGCCGTGGGCGAAGCAAAGGTTTCGGTATACCCCGCGGTAATGTTAAAGGTAACCCCGCCCGATCCGACACCGGAGGTATTCAGTGCCGTGATGGCTGATGCGATTGTCGCATATGGGGCCCCGGGAATCGTATATGTCCCGGTAAGCTGCCCGAAGGTAAATTGGGATAATCCAATTGCCAGAAGCAGAAGGTAAAAAGTTTTTCTCATAAAGGTTGGTTGTTTTTGGTTGGCTTGATTTGTGAATTCATAAGAGATTATATAGGGTTAGCTTGCTCTTACACAAAAAGCTTCAAAAATGATTGTATTCCCAAAATAGCCGGATAAAAAATTCACGGTTTCCCGGTTCCTGATCCGAAATCTATCCCATTATTGTAATTTCAAAGATACATGATTTTCAATGAAAAAAAAAAATCTTACAAAATTACCACGATGTCTAACCTGTTAGGAAAGAGGCATATAAATCGGGCTTATACAGACTAAGTTCATAACAAATCCCCCGGAAGGGCTTTGGAATATGAAAAACGCATGATATCACCTGCCATTTTCCCTGGCAGGAAGGCAGGACAGGTATTTGCGAAGATTTAACAGTATCAGGGATAATAGGTCAGCCTGCTCAGCTTTTTTTCATCGAAAATAAAATTGGCAATTTCAAGCAATTCGCCCGATGTGGTAGACTGGATACGGTCAATGACTGACTCCACGGGATCGAACCGGTTTTGCAACAGGTAACTCTTACCGATGGCAAGCATGGCCGACAGGTTCGACTCCTGGGCAATGGCCAGCTGCCCGATGATCTGTTTCTGAATCGTATGGAGCTGAACCGGACGCAGTTTCTCATCCCTGAGCCTTCTCAGCTCCTGATGAACGATCGACAGTGCTTTTTCATAATGCACCGGGTCGGTTCCGAAATATATATGGATAATCCCCGCATCTGAAAAGGTCGTATAATTTGATTCGTTGTGGTAGGTCAGTCCGCTTCGCTCCCTTAATGCCAGTGAAAGCCTGGAATTCATGACAGGCCCTCCAAGCATGTTGTTCAGCAGGGCAAGGGGAATTCTCAGTTCATGGCTGAATGGAAAAGCCGGCGCCCCGACGATGCAATGCAGCTGGGAGACATGCTTTTTCTGGTCTTTCTGAAGCGTCTGGTAATCATTAAAAACCTGGCGGTCAGTCCCTGCCCCGCGTTCAGGATTTTCACTGAAATACTTTGTTACCAGCCTGGTCAGTTTTTTAAAGTCGATATTTCCGGCCGAGGCAATGACAATCTCATCAAGTTTGTAGGTGCGGCGGATAAACCCGAAAAGGTCATTGCGGCTCAGTTTTTTTACACTTTTCACCGTACCGAGGATGTTTTTACCTAGGGGGTGCCCGGCAAAAAGCTGGTCTTCAAAATCATCAAATATCTGTTCCGCCGGGGTGTCCATATATGACCGTATCTCGTCGATGACCACCTGCTTTTCCTTTTCCACCTCCTTCTCGGGAAAAACCGAATTAAAGAAGATATCCCGGAACAACTCGAGGGTACGTTCATAAAAACCGCCGAGGAATGAGGCATAAATGCAGGTCTCCTCTTTGGTGGTATAGGCATTCAGGTCGGCACCCACATTTTCCAAACGGTTCAGCACCTGGAAAAGATTGCGCTTTTTGGTTCCTTTAAAAATAGTGTGCTCGATGAAATGAGCCACGCCATGTTCATTGGTGGTTTCATCGCGGGTTCCGGCATGGATGAAGAGTCCGCAATGTGCCACGGGGCCTGCCACAG
>JBAXFZ010000298.1:0-5816 GCA_037139685.1 Bacteroidota bacterium | reverse complement strand
CGAATCCCGTTTGGCAGTGTGAAGTTTTGCAGCTCCATTAATTATTTCCGGCTTTCAATCAGGATCTCAAGCAATTTAATCCCGGCATCAGCGATCACGGTTCCCGGACCGAAAACGGCAACAGCCCCGGCATTATAAAGGAATTCGTAATCCTGCGGAGGGATAACCCCCCCTACGACCACGAGGATATCTTCCCGGCCGAGTTTTTTCAGTTCAGCGATCACCTGGGGAACCAGGGTTTTATGACCGGCCGCGAGACTCGATACACCCAGTATATGGACATCGTTTTCAACAGCCTGCTTGGCTGACTCTGCAGGGGTCTGGAACAGGGGGCCGATGTCAACATCGAACCCGATATCGGCGTAGCCGGTTGCCACAACTTTGGCGCCGCGGTCGTGCCCGTCCTGCCCCATTTTGGCAATCATGATGCGTGGCCTTCGGCCCTCGAGTGCGGCAAATTTATCGGCCATTTCACGGGCCCTGGCAAACATTTCGTTATCTTTTGATTCCGAGGAATAGACTCCTGAAATACTTCGTATCACGGCTTTATACCTCCCATAAATTTTTTCAAGGGCAAATGAAATTTCACCCAGGGATGCTCTTTTCCTTGCGGCATCAATAGCAAGGGCCAGGAAATTACCCTCGCCGGTTTCGGCAGCCTGTGTGAGGGCGTCGAGTGCGGCCTGGACCTCCCCGTTGTTGCGGTTTGCCCTGAGCAGTTCGAGCCGGACGATCTGTGATTCACGCACGGCGGCATTGTCCACATTCAGGATTTCGATCGGATCCTCCTTTTCCAGGCGGTTGAGGTTAACCCCGACGATTTTATCTTTTCCCGAATCGATACGGGCCTGCTTACGGGCAGAGGCCTCTTCGATGCGCATCTTTGGAATCCCGGTTTCAATTGCTTTTGCCATACCGCCGAGGAGTTCCACCTCCTCGATCAGGGCCCAGGCCTTATGGGCAATTTCATGGGTAAGCATTTCCACGTAATAGGATCCGGCCCAGGGGTCGACCGAACGGCAGATCTGCGTCTCCTCCTGGAGGTAGATCTGGGTATTGCGGGCAATCCGTGCCGAAAATTCGGTAGGCAGTGCGATGGCCTCGTCAAGCGCGTTGGTATGAAGCGACTGGGTGTGTCCCAGTGCAGCGGCCAGGGCCTCCACACAGGTGCGGGCAACATTATTGAAGGGGTCCTGCTCGGTGAGGCTCCATCCTGAAGTTTGCGTATGGGTGCGCAGGGCCATCGATTTCGGGTTCTGCGGGTTGAACTGCTTCACGATTTTGGCCCACAGCAGCCTTGCTGCGCGCATCTTGGCAATCTCCATGAAGTGATTCATCCCGGCAGCCCAGAAAAACGACAACCGGGGCGCAAAGGTGTCGATGTCCATCCCGGCATTAATGCCTGCCCGGAGGTATTCCAGCCCGTCGGCAAGGGTATATGCCAGTTCAATATCGGCGGTGGCGCCGGCTTCCTGCATGTGGTACCCGCTGATGGAGATCGAATTGAACTTGGGCATGTTCTTCGAGGTAAATTCAAAGATATCGGCAATGATCTTCATTGAAGGCAAAGGCGGGTAAATATAGGTATTACGGACCATAAACTCCTTCAGGATGTCATTCTGGATGGTCCCGGTGAGTTTGGCCATCGGCACTCCCTGCTCTTCTGCAGCAACAATGTAAAAGGCAAGAATGGGCAATACCGCGCCATTCATCGTCATCGATACCGACATGATATCGAGGGGAATCTGGTCGAAGAGTATCTTCATGTCAAGAATGGAGTCAATAGCCACACCGGCTTTGCCTACATCCCCCTCCACCCTTTCATGATCTGAATCGTACCCGCGGTGGGTTGCCAGGTCAAAGGCAACAGAGAGCCCTTTTTGTCCTGCCTTCAGGTTGCGTCGGTAAAAAGCGTTTGACTCCTCCGCAGTTGAGAATCCGGCATATTGCCTGATTGTCCATGGATTTGAAACATACATGGTTGAATAGGGCCCCCGAAGAAAGGGAGGCAATCCTGCCGCATACCGGAGATGTTCCATATCATGCAGATCACTTTCCCCGTAAACCGGTTTCACAGGTATCTGTTCCGGGGTCTTCCAGCTTTTTTGAATACCGGCCTCCTCTTCCCATTCGGCAAATGATTTTCCGGAGGGTGTTCCTGTTAATTCAACATTTTTAAAATCTGGTCTCATCGTTCGTATTATAGTTGTTGTAGGTTCAATATTAAATTCATAAAAGGCGGCTAAAGCATGTCACAAATTCAGGAACCGCTGCAGTTCCTCGATTTGAAAAGGTTTACTCATATAATGATCCATCCCTGCCTTGAAAAAACCTGCCCGGTCCTCTTCAAAAGAATTTGCTGTAATGGCAATAATCTTAACAACCTTGTCAGGCTCAGTTTCCCGTTGAGTTTCAATTTTCCTGATCTCGATTGTGGCTGTAACCCCATCCATGACCGGCATCATGACATCCATCAGGATAACATCATAGAATTTGCTGATGAACTTATCAACGGCAGCGGCTCCATCCTTTACAGTATCTACATGATGACCAAGCCGGACCAACAGGGTCTTGATCAGGTAGAGGTTGATGGCATCATCATCCACTACAAGTACGTTCAATGGTTCATTGAACGATTTTACCGGGCTGGTTTTGGGATTTGGGTCGGTCATTTTGCCTTTGGTGGTTCTGGAGTTCAGACGATTCCCAACCTTCCCTGGAAAGCCCTGAGCGTGTCAAGCAAATTAGTGCGGACATGGATAAAATCAGAGACGCCTGCCGCCCTGAAAACATCGAGATAGTCCTTTGGATAACCGGCGACAACAATGATCAGGCTGCTGTTGCCTTTTTTGATTTTCCCGGCTATTTCAGGTACAAACTGTATATACTCCTCATCCGAGCTGCAGATAACGATGATTTCAGCACCGGATGACAGGGCTGCATCCACGCCTTCATCGGTGGTGGCGAAGCCGGGGTTATCAATCATATCGTAACCTGCACAGCCAAAAAAATTGGCGGCAAACCCCGCGCGGGCCCTGAGCATGGCCAGGTTTCCCATCGTAAACATGAAAACAACCGGACGCTTATTTCCATGTGCAACATGAGATTCCGTTGCAAGCCTGATCTCTTCAAAACCAGCGGCTGCACGAAAAGGTACCAGCTTTTTGAACGAACCGGCAGAAGATGGTTCTGTCTTTTGGGGCTGCTGAATCTTATCCGACATGGTTTCGTGAATGTTCGGGTACTGGTTGGTCCCCAGCATAATAATCTTGCGCTGGGCAATCTCCGTCTCCTTTTGATTACGGCTGCGCTCAACCTCATCCTGGATAAACCCGGATTTGATGCATTCAAGCATGCCCCCGCGCGATTCAACCTCTTTGAACAGGTTCCATGCATGATGAGCGATGGAGTGTGTCAGGTTCTCGACATAATAGGAGCCACCCGCAGGGTCAATGATCTTGTTGAGATACGACTCCTCTTTTAATACGAACTGCTGGTTCCGGGCAATCCGCCTGGAAATTTCGTCTGGTTCCCGGTAGGATATATCAAACGGCTGAATTGTCACGGAATCTGCATTTCCAAGTGCAGCCGACATCCCTTCCGTGGTGGTGCGAAGCATATTCACACAGGGATCATAGATGGATTTGTTCCACAGCGCCGAAGTGGCGTGAATAAAGAGCTTCAGGGATTCTTCCTGTTTTGGGAGGTATTGTTCAACCATCCTGGTCCACAATAATCTTACAGCCCTGAATTTGGCCATCTCCATGAAATAATCGGAGCCGACACCAAGCGAAAACTGGATATGGGGCGCAACTTCATCCACCGAAAAACCTTTGTCGGTTAATGCGGCAAGATATTCGTTGGCAGAGGCGAGGCTGAAGGCCAGTTCCTGGACCAGCGATGAGCCCGCATTCTGAAAATAGTGGCCATTGACTGTAATTGCCTTGAAACGCGGAAGATGCTGCCTGACAGTCTTCAGCAGGTACTCGGTTTCTTCCAGGTTATGCTGCCAGTCGGTATAAAAACCGCCGTGCAGCAAGAGGTAGCTGATAGGATCGAAATTTATGGAACCCTGCACCTTCTCCCCTGTGTTGCCACGATGAGTCAATTCGTAAATAAACAATTCGATCGTCAAGGCATAGGACTGGGAGGAGATGAAGTTTATCCCTGTTTTATCGAAATCAATACCGGCGAGCACTTCGCTCATCTGTTTATGGGTGGTGACCTGCCTCACGTTCAAACCGAGAGCACCAACTCCCTTCGCAATTGCATCAAGCACCTGGGCGTTGGTCGTTTCCAGCAATTCTGAACTAAAATCCTGCCTGATGATCCAGTCATTGTTCTCTTTTCTCAGTCCCCTTACAAAGGGTGATGCATCAGGAAGGGCGTTCAGGTATTCCAATCCCTGCAGATCTTCCGACCTGTAATAGGGTTTTACATCGAATCCTTCTCCGGTCTTCCAAACCAGTTTTTTATTATAATCAGCCCCTTTCAGATCTGCAAGGATTTTTTCTTCCCATGCGGAGGTAGAAACCGGTGGAAATTCAGAAAATAATTTTGTCTGCTCGTTATTCTCCATGACTAGTTACTTGATTTAGCTATTGGTATGTGTAGTTCTGCTGACAATGGCAATTTGCTGTAAAATAACGCAAATATAAAGAATTCCATAACTTTACGAAAAAAAAGGTATGATAGTCGCAATTAGCGGGGCATCCGGTTTTATCGGGCAGGCCCTAACGGGAAAGATGCGTGATTTGGCATGGACTTTAAAAGTTATCCCGCGTGAGGCGTTTAAGCTCACCGATGCCGAATTCCTTGTAACATATATTGAAGGGTGTGATGCAGTTATCAACCTGGCAGGGGCCCCGGTTGCAAAGAAATGGACCGCCGCCTGGAAGCAGGAAATACTTGACAGCCGCGTTCTGACAACCCGGAAAATATCAACGGCAATAAGCCTGGCCCGGCAGAAACCAGCTGTTTTCCTCTCTGCTTCTGCCATTGGCATCTATGATTCAGCAAACACCCATACCGAAGCCAGTACCGCATTTTCTGATTCATTTCTTGCCAAGGTCTGCATGGCATGGGAGGAGGAGGCTCTGAATGCACAGCCATTCTGCCGGGTTATTGTTTTCCGCAACGGTTTGGTTCTGGGAAGTGACGGGGGCGCATTAAAGAAGATGCACCTCCCCTTCAGCATCGGGCTGGGTGCTAAACTTGGCGGAGGCAGGCAATCCGTTTCGTTCATCCATATCACAGACCTTGTTGATGCCATGCTGTTTGCAACCGGGAACCGGGAAATCAGCGGGGTTGTCAATGCTGTATCACCCTACCCGACCAATAATGCGGAATTTTCAGATTGCCTGGCCAAGGTACTTTACCAGTCATGCCGGCTTACAATCCCAGCGTTTGCCCTTAAGATGCTGTATGGAGAGGGAGCCAGTATTTTACTCGAAGGGCAAAAGGTTCTCCCCGAGAAACTGGAGCAGGCAGGGTTCAGGTTTAAATACCCGACCATCCAGAATTCGCTCGTAAAGATTTACGGCTGAGAAATCTTCATTTCCCTGATCAGCCGGTCGTCGCCGGCCACCTTATCAATGACAAAGAGACAATAACGGATATCAAGCGATATATTCCGGCACTGCGACGGGTCGTACATCAGGTCACTTAAGGTGCCTTCCCAGTTGCGGTCGAAATTGATGCCGATGAGTTCCCCGTCGGCATTCAGGACAGGACTGCCCGAGTTGCCGCCAGTGGTATGGTTGCTGACGGTAAAAGCCACGTGAAGCGTGCCGTCACGGTCGGCGTAGCGGCCATAA
>JBAXFZ010000297.1:0-5817 GCA_037139685.1 Bacteroidota bacterium | reverse complement strand
TGCGGAGCCTCAGCCTGGGTGCACAGATCACCCCTGCAACGGCTGTAGCAACCATCCGCGAAAGCGACAAGCTGAAGCTGGATTTTGCCGTACCGGGCAAATACAGCCAGCTGATTCATGATGGTACCAAGATTAAATTCACCGTCGAGGGGAATGACCAGAAATTCGGCGCCGGAGTCATGGCCACCGAGGAGGGCATTGAACTCAACACCCGCAACCTGAAGGCCAGGGCCGTTGTGGAAACCCATAGCCCATCTCTTGTGCCTGGAGCCTACGCCAATGTCGAACTGCGGCTGAACGAAGATCACAACGCGCTGATGATCCCCACCCAGGCCATCATCCTGCAGGAGCGAAACAAGCAGGTGATTGTTTGCAGAGGCAAAAAAGCCGTCTTTGTCAAAATCAAGACCGGTGTCCGCAAGGCTTCAGATATAATGGTGACTGAAGGAATCAGTGAGGGCGATACGATAGTCACCACAGGAGTCCTCTTTATCAAACCAGGGACGGAACTGAACTTCGCCAAAGTCAAATAACAAAATCCCATGACTATTTCCGATTTTGCAATCAAACGCCCGGTGGCATCCATTGTCATGAGCCTGATAATTGTGTTGTTTGGCGTGGTAGGTTTTAATTTCCTCGGCATACGTCTCTATCCCGCCATTGACCCGCCTACCATCACGGTTCAAACCAGCTATACAGGAGCTAATGCAGACATCATTGAGTCGCAGATCACCGAACCCCTTGAAAAGGCCATCAACGGCATCGAGGGAGTACGCTCGATCTCATCGGCCTCATCAACCGGGAGCAGCAATATCACTGTTGAGTTCAACGTAGGGGCCGACCTGGAAAAGGCGGCCAACGATGTCCGCGACAAAACCAGCCAGGCTGCAAGGTTGCTGCCGCAGGATATCGACGCACCGCCTGTGGTGACAAAGGCCGATGCAAACAGCGACCCCATCATCACCCTGTCGGTGCAAAGCACCACCATGAATGCCATCCAGCTGAGCGAATATGCCGAGAATATCCTTCAGGAGAAGTTACAGACCATCCCGGGGGTAAGCGCCGTGGGCCTTTACGGGCAGAAACGCCCGGCAATGCGGTTGTGGCTAAACCCCAAGAAAATGGCTGCCTTTAACCTCACCGCCGAGGATGTTAATGTGGCCCTGCAGCGGGAGAATGTTGAACTTCCCGGCGGAAAGGTAAGAGGCAGTTCAACCGAACTCATTGTGAAGACCTTCGGCCGCCTTTCGACTGAAGAGGATTTCAACAACATGATCATCAGGCAGACGAACGACCAGGTGATCAGGCTGGGCGATATCGGGGAGGCTGTACTTGGACCCGAAAACGAGGAGACGAGCGTAAAGCTTAACGGGGCAGACGGCATTTCCCTGGCCCTGATCCCCTTGCCGGGCGCCAATGACATCTCCATTGCCGATGAATTTTACAAACGTTTTGCCGAGATTCAGAAAACCATGCCTCCCGGGCTGAAGTTGTTTGTCGGTTACGATAAAA
Source organism: Bacteroidota bacterium (assembly GCA_037139685.1). Classification (GTDB taxonomy): domain Bacteria; phylum Bacteroidota; class Bacteroidia; order Bacteroidales; family FEN-979; genus CAIVAT01. The sequence continues at coordinate 4,305 of JBAXFZ010000297.1, read as the reverse complement.
CCAAGTTCGTCAGGCAGTCGGTGACCGATGTAGCCGAAACACTGGCACTGGCCATTTCCCTGGTTGTTCTGATCGTCTTTTTATTCTTCCGCAACTGGGTCATAGCCCTGCGCCCCCTGATCGATATCCCGGTCTCGCTTGTCGGCTCCTTTTTCATCATGTATATCTTCGGCTTCTCGGTGAATGTACTCACCCTGCTGGCTATAGTCCTGGCAACCGGGCTTGTGGTCGACGACGGCATTGTTGTCACTGAAAACATCTATAAAAAAATTGAACAGGGGATGGACAAATACCGGGCGGCCTTTGCCGGGACCAAAGAGATCCTGTTCGCAGTCATCTCCACTTCCCTCACGCTGGCCGTGGTTTTTATCCCGGTTATCTTCCTGCAGGGATTCACCGGCAGGCTCTTCCGTGAATTCGGGATCGTGCTCGCAGGGGCAGTCCTGATTTCGGCCTTTGTTTCACTTACCCTTACCCCCGTACTCAACATTAAGATGGGAGGCTCGGATATCAAATCAAAGAGGTTTTACCAGTTTACCGAACCGTTTTTTGAAGGGCTCGACAACGGATACCGCAGGTGGCTCAGGGTATTTATCAACCGCCGCTGGATTGCACCTGCAATCCTTGGCACCTGCCTGTTGCTGATGTTCTTCCTATTCAAGACGCTGAAGTCGGAACTTGCCCCACTTGAAGATCACAGCATCATCCGCACCACCATTACAGCACCCGAAGGCACCGATTTCGACAACATGGTCACCCTTGTAAACCGGATCGGGGATGAGGTGAAGGACAGCATACCGGAGGCCCGGCTTGTATTTGCACGCGCCGGATCGGGATTCGGTGGCGGAGGTTCCGCCACCAATACAGGTGGTCTCAACATCTTCCTCAAGGAGCCCAATGAACGGAAAGCCACCCAGCAGCAGGTTTATGACAAACTTGTAAAGCTTTATAAAAAATATCCTGAAGCCCGCATCATTCCCAACCAGGAACAGACCATTTCCACATCGCTCTCGGCCGGGTCGCAGCTGCCTGTCCAGTTCGTGGTTCAGAACCTCGAATTCAGCAAACTGCAGCAAGCCGTTCCCCGCTTCCTTGAAGAGGCAAGAAAGGATCCTGCATTCGGGAATGTGGATGTGAACCTGAAATTCAACAAACCCGAGATCAATATCCTGGTCGACCGCATGAAGGCCACCGACATGGGGGTGAATGCAATCGATATCGCCAACACGCTCCAGTTTGCCCTTAGCGGCAAGCGTTACGGCTATTTCCTGCGGGATGAAAAACAATATTTCGTGATCGGGCAGTTCGACCGTGAGAACCGCAACAAGCCCTCCGACATTGCCTCGATGTACGTTCGCAGCAACAGCGGCGATCTTGTACAGCTTGACAACCTGGTGAAGATGGCCGAGAGCAGCCAACCCCCTACCCTTTACCATTTCAACCGTTTCAAATCGGCCACCATCTCAGCCTCACTGGCCAAGGGAAAAACCCTTGGGGAGGGGATCGTCGCCATGAACAGGATTTCAAAAGACATCCTTGACGACACCTTTCATACCGACCTGCTCGGACCTTCGCGCGATTTTGTCGAAAGCGGATCAAACACCTCTTTTGCGCTCCTGCTGGCGCTCCTGCTGATCTACCTGATCCTGGCCGCCCAGTTCGAGAGTTTCGTCGATCCCTTCATCATCATGTTCACCGTGCCGCTGGCCATCACGGGAGCCCTGCTTTCGCTCTTCATTTTCGGCAGCACGCTGAACATCTTTTCAGAGATCGGGATCATCATGCTTATCGGGCTGGTAACCAAAAACGGCATCCTGATCGTTGAGTTTGCCAATCAAAAGCGCAAACAGGGGTTGCCAAAGGCCGAAGCTGCCTTCGAAGCGGCTGCCGCCCGTTTGCGACCCATCCTGATGACTTCGCTGGCAACCATGTTCGGCGCACTGCCCATTGCACTTGCTCTCGGTGCCGGCGCCCAAAGCCGCACGCCACTGGGAATCGTGGTTGTCGGCGGTTTACTTTTCTCGCTTGTCCTGACTCTGTTTGTCATCCCGGTCATGTACATCATGATGGCCGGCAACAAGGAGCAGGTTCCTGATTATTCGCACCACGATGCCTGAACCGATGAAAAAGATATTGCTATTTTATGCCGGGTTACTGGCATGCCTCCATTCAGCCCCTGCCCAGGACCTCAGACTCCTCACGGTTGACGATGCCGTCGGTATCGCCATGAAGAACAATTACGACATCCTTGTCGCCCGCAACAACGCCGATATCGCCAGGATCAACAATACTGCCGGGAATGCAGGCATGCTCCCCTCGGTGTCGCTCCAGGGAACGGATAATTATTCGCTGAACAATGTCAACCAGAAGCTGGTGAACGGAACTACGATTGAAAAGGCCAACGGGTATAACAATACGCTCAATGCAGCCCTGGCGCTGAACTGGACGCTGTTCGACGGCACCAGGATGTTCGTGAACAAAAACAAGCTGGGTGAGATTGAAAAACTGGGCGAACTTCAGTTCCGTGAGATGGTGCAGCAATCGGTTTACAGCGTCATCGTAGCCTATTACAACGTGGTTAGCCAGAAGCAGCAGCTCAGGTCGATCAACGAGGTGATGGCCTACAACCTGGAACGTGTCAAGATACTCCAGAAGAGTTTTGATGCCGGGCTTGGGCGCAAGACCGACCTGCTCCAGGCAAAGATAGACCTGAATGTTAACAAGGAGCTCGAGATCAACCAGAAAACAGTGTTGAAAAACAGCAAGCACACCCTGAACGAACTGCTCAGCCGCGACCCGCTGGCGCCATTCGAAGTCGCAGATTCCATTCCCCTCACCTACACCCCCGATGAGAAGGATTTCCTGCAGAAATTATACACCCTGAACGCAGGGGTATTGTCATCACAGAAGGAGATTGACATTGCACAGTTGTGCATTACCGAGCTGAAAACGCTTTATATGCCCCGGCTGAGCCTTAGTGCGGCCTACAATTTCCTCCAGGGCAACAGTAATGCAAGCCAGGTACTGTCGAACCGTTCATTCGGGCCGCAGGTCGGGGGAAGCCTCGTGGTGCCGATATACCAGGCGGGGAATGTGTCGCGCCAGGTTAAAAGCGCCCGAATCATGGCAGAATCGGCCCGGATTGCACTTGAGAGTGTCAAACTGCAGGCCAGTGTTGAACTGCAGCGGGCGCTTACCGAATTCGCCGACCAGCAGCAGCTTCTCAAATTTGAAAAGGAGAACTACTCCCTTGCAAGGGAAGACCTGGACATATCACTGGAGCGGATGCGTCTTGGACAAACCACTGCCCTCGAGGTGAAACAGGCATCCGAAAGCTTTGCCAACTGCCTGGGGCGCCTTGTTTCGTTTCAATACAACCTGAAGGTTGCCGAAACGAAGCTAAAGCAGCTTGTTTCGGGACTTTAACCCTTCAACCACTGATGCCCGGCCATTCTACAGCCCTGGCAGCTTCATGGAACAGCTGAATCAGCCGGTTTTTTTCCTGCCGGCGAAGACCGAGATAATCAGCCCGGCGGCCACCACTGCATCAACGACCATCCATATATCCCTGCCCAGCGACACCTTCAGGAGCGGCTGGTACAAAAAGGCCAGCACTACAAAGACTATTGTCACCTGGGTATTTTTCCCCTCGTAGGCAAAATAGCCCAGGATGGCAAAACCAACAACTGCAACGAACCTGATAAGCTGGTAATAACCATAGGGCATATCCATCAGGCAGATAAGCAGAAGGATGGCCAGGGCTCCCTTTACGATATTTTCGGTAGTGATTTTCATCTTAAAACTTATTTGGGTTGCGGCATCCCTGCCTGTTCGTAATTGATTTTATAGAGGGCTGCGGGTTCATCGTCGTCATTCCCTGTTTGCATGATCCTTGTGCGGATCCCGGGGTATTTTGCCTCGATGAAGTTCATGAAGCGGCTTACCAGGGTGACGGTCTGCTGGTTTTTAAGGTCGGGGAAGGCCCGGATATTATCGGTCATGACATGGGTGACATGCGCATCAGCGAGGATTTTAAGCACCGAGTCGGGATAGATCATCGAGATTTCCGTTCCAGGTTCCTTCAGCCAGGCAGCCAGGGAGTCGGCCCTGTCGGCAAAACCGATCCCCAGGGTTTTCAGCTCCTGCAGGTTATCCTCACGGTTATATTCGGAAAAGTTAAGCACATAGAAACGGGCCTCATAAAACTTATTCTTCATATTCATGCCGATACCCGCCATCCCCTGGCCGAAGGCGATCGACAGACGCTGGGAAACCGGTTTGTTGTTCAGCGAGGAAGCCCTGATC
>JBAXFZ010000296.1:0-5846 GCA_037139685.1 Bacteroidota bacterium | reverse complement strand
GTGGCTGGGAAAACCGCAAAACGGGCGACCGCCTTATATCGCGCCATTCAACAACCGCAACCCCATTTGCCTTCAGCGGGATACATGTGATAAATCCCTGCATTTTTTCGTTAATCAGTGAAGAGGGTCGCTTCTCTCTCACCGACCTCTACCTGCGGCTGGCCAGGGATCAGAAGATCACCGGGTATGAGGAGGAGGGCGCGGTTTGGAAGGATGTGGGACGTTTCGAGGCGGATCGGTGAAATCCCGCGATTAGCGGATATTTATATTATGTAACCAGGATCAACAAGTTATTTAATGACTCCATTTCTAAAGCAAACTGCACAATATCTTGTTTCAAAGTTTGGACCCGGCCTGGCTGATTTGTGCATTGTGCTGCCCAATCGCCGCGGGGGGCTGTTCCTGAGGAGGTACCTTGCTGAAGAAATCGGGAAGGTAAGCTGGGCACCGGTCATTTTTTCAATTGAGGATTTCATTGCAGAGATCAGCGGACTGCAGGAGGCAGATAACCTCAGCCTGCTTTTTGAATTGTACGAAGTTCATTGTGAAATTGAGGAAAAGAAGGCTCAGCCTTTCGAGGAGTTCCTAAGATGGGCTCCACAGCTCCTGGGCGATTTCAACGAGATTGACCGCTATCTTGCCGATGCCCGAGAATTGTTTGCAACCCTCACCGAGGCGCGGGCCATCAGCTTATGGAATCTCGATAACCAGCCACTTACTGAATTCGAAGCAAAATACCTCCATTTCTACCAGTCGCTTTATGATTACTATGAGCGCCTGACCCGCAGGTTGCTGGCGAAAAACCAGGCATACCAGGGCCTTGGTTTCCGCTATGCCGCCAATAATATTGAGACTGCAATGAATAAGATGCCATGGCCGCATATTGTGTTTGCCGGCTTCAATGCGCTGACGAAGGCTGAAGAACTGATCATAGGAACATTAAAAAACAATGGCATGGCAACACTGCTGTGGGATGCCGATCATTATTATATTGACAACAGGCAGCAGGAGGCAGGCGATTTTCTGCGCGAAAGCCTTCGCCGCTTGCCGGTGAATGATGCACTTTGGATATCGGATGATTTTGCATCTTCTGAAAAAAAAATTGAAATCATTGGTTCCCCTGATCCTGTTGGCCAGGTTAAATATTGCGGGAAACTTCTTCAGCAACTGGCGGCAGATGGCCATTCAGATGAAAAAACGGCCGTTGTCCTGCTGGATGAAGGGCTGCTCATTCCGCTGCTGAATTCAATCCCGGGAGAGGTACAATCCCTGAACATAACTGCGGGCCTGCCACTGAAACAAACACCCATGGCCGGCCTCATTGAAACAGTTTTCCAGTTGCATCTGAATACTTCCAGGTTCTCATACCTGGCTTCAAAGGGAGCAGGCCGGTTTTATTATAAGGATGTTCTCAGGCTGCTGCAGCATCCCTACATCCACCGGATGGCCGGTGGTTTTATGGATGGCAACCAGTTTGCCTTCAACGAAACCGTTGATAACATCCGCACGGGCCGGAAGATTTTCATCGGGATTGACGACCTGGCAAATGCGAAGTCGGGTATGTTTGCCATGAGCCTGGTGTTCCTGGATTTCATATTTCTTCCCTGGAAGACCCCTGCCGATGCGGTTACCTGCTTAAAAACCCTGATCGAAAACCTTAAGTTGGCTTTGTCAAGGCAGCGAAAAACCAGTAAGGTTGACCGGAACACTGCCTTCTCAACCGGGCCTGAACTGGAAATGGAGTATCTTTTCGCATTTTCAAAAATTATCCACCAGATGGGCAATTTGCTGACCGGTTTCCAGGTCGGGTTGAAATTGCCCGCCTTTTACCAGCTTTATGAGCAGGCACTTTCATCAACAAGCCTTCCGTTCTATGGCGAGCCGCTCAAAGGCGTGCAACTGATGGGGATGCTCGAGACCAGGACCCTCGATTTCGAAAATATTATCATCCTGTCCTGTAACGAAGATCTGCTGCCAAGCAGCAAGATCACGACCTCCTTTATCCCGTTTGACCTTAAAAGGAGCTTTGAGCTCCCTACCTATCGTCATAAGGATTCGGTATACGCCTATCACTTTTACAGGCTGATCCAGCGTGCTGGGAATGTCTGGATCTTATACAATTCCGAACCTGACCAGCTTGGCGGTGGAGACAAAAGCCGTTTTCTGCGCCAGATCGTCAGTGAACTTCCTGCCTTTAATCCGAAGATTGTTATTAGTGAAAAAATCCTTGTTACCCCCCCGGGAAAAAGAGCGGCAGTTCCGGTGATTGAGATTCAAAAAACAGGGAAAACACTGGAATTGCTTGAGGAGAAAGCTTCAAAGGGATTTTCGGCAACATCCATGAATGGCTACAGAAATTGTGCATTGAAATTTTATTTTTCCGAAATTGCCGGGATAAAGGAGCCTGATAATGTTGACGATACCATTGACCCTGCCACCCTCGGAAGTGCAGTTCATGAAGCACTTAATAACCTTTACAAACCATTTCTTGACAATCCCATGTCGAAGGATATACTGAAGGAAATGGATAAGCAGGTCGATGATGCAGTTGGCGCTGCCTTTGCCAGAAAATTCAAGGGTTCCGATATCGCTTATGGGAAAAACCTGCTTTTTGTGAGTGTTGCCGGACTGATGATCAGGCGTTTCCTCCTCTCCGAAACCGAGCTGGTTGAAGAGCTGGCGAAATCAGGAAAATCGTTTTCAGTGGCTCTGCTGGAGCATTTTATCGAAAAAACAATCCCGATACCTTACGGGACAGGAATTTTGAATATCAGGCTGAAGGGATTCATTGACCGGGTCGATAAAATGGATGGATGGTGGAAGATCATCGATTATAAGACCGGGATAACCGAGCCTAAACAGGTTAAGGTGAAGGATTGGGACGACCTGGCTGTTAATCCCGATCTCAATATGGCTTTTCAGTTACTTACCTATGGATACCTGCTGAAGAGCCGGGCTCAGGGTGAGGTTACATCAAGTGCCGGGATCGTCTCGCTGAAAAGGATCAATTCCGGGTTTATGGCTGTTTCGGTCCCGGGTGATGAACCCGGTAAATTGTCAACAATCCTGGATGGCCGGGCGATTGATCGTTTTGAGGAGGTCTTTGTAAGTATCCTGAAGGAAATCTATAACCCTGAGATCCCCTTCACGCAGACCAGGGACCTGAATATCTGCGAGCGATGTCCATATGTCAATCTTTGCGGCCGCTGATCTCCCTTTCTGAAAAAACGCATGCTTCGTAAGTGAAAAGGTCGGCCTCCTTCCACCCATCCCAGCCGATTCCTGCCTTGTCGCGTGCACAGTGACCAAGGAACTCCTCCCTGGTCCATCCGTTTTCAGCAGCCACCTGGGGCAGGAAAGTTCCTGAATGATATCCCTTTTTAATGTAGATTCCATGCTTGCCGGGAATAATGTCAAGAGGAGAGTCGATCTTTTTCAGGGGCGACAGGACAGATATTTCAATTTCCAGGATGGCGGTTTCCTTAGGGCTTACAGGTTCAAACCGGGAGTCTTCCGAGGAAGCGGCAATGGCCATCTCGCCGACAAGTTTGTAAAGTGGCATCTCCGATGAAAAACGCCCGATGCATCCACGCAGTTCCCCGTGTTCCTTCAGGGTAACAAAAACCCCGGCATGCGCCTTCAGGGCAGGCGTGAGGTTTGTGTCGATATCCGCCAGCCGTCTTTCCCTGGTGTACTTCTCTATGGTCGCACGGGCAATTTTAAGCAAGGCTGCCTTTTCCTCCCTTGTGAAATCAAATGGAGTCAACCCGTTTTCAGTTGAAGTTCCCGGGTTGGCCGATGAAGAAGGCAACGGCTTACTGACTGCAGCTCCGCCGGTCCTGGTCAGGGCAAGCGACCAGTATCCGACAACCTGTTTTTTGTCTCCATAGCCCGAATCGCCTGAATTCATATAATGAACAGGATTTATTTTTATTCCCGGTTCTCCCGAAAGAAGGTATAGCATGGTGAGAACGGAGGTCCATCCGCAGAGGTTGGTCGACAGGTTGGGGATCTCTTTATCTCTGTAATTATCAAGAAATTGTGTCAGCTTCTCCGGTTTGCCCAATATTATTGCATCGCAGGTAGCCTTATCGGCATTCTCAGCATCGGTATAGGAAGGGTAATGAGAAAAATCGGTGCTGAAAACAAAAAGGTTGCGGTCGTTAAACCATGGTTTCAATGCCTCTGCAATAAGCCGGCAGGTCGCAGCCGACTGTGCCCCGATTACGATGGGGACAAGCAGGAAATCCTTTTTCAGGCGATATTGAAGGAATGGTATCTGAACTTCCACGCTGTGTTCAGTGCGGTCGGCATCAGGATGGAAGGAGAATACGGGATTTGAACTGATCAGCCTGTTGGCAAGGAGGGTATTGACCTTAACCTTCCCCAGCGGGGTAACATAGTCGCCCCTGTTATAGACCGAAGCCCCCTCGAACGATACCTGGTGACTCGAGGCAATGACAAATACATTTTCGTACTTCATGTCGGGGTCTACCTGGCTGTAACTGCTGGCAGCGACCTCGCCTGAGAAAACATAGCCGGCATGCGGGCAAACAATTCCCGCCAGGTGACCTGACCTTCGTGGTTTGGCTTTACTGAACAAATGCTTCAGTAAGGTTCTCAGTTCATTCGGGTCGGCCGGGTAAAAACGTCCGGCTGCAGCTGGTTTCCTGTCGATCGGGTTTGGGTTGTCCTGGGCAGCAGCACCCTTGTTGAAATTAAAAATCAGTGCCATGATGAAAATGAAATTTATGATTGGCTGCATTGTCGGAAGCTTTATTTTCCTGCTTTTTGATAATAAATTGTATTTATCCCATGCCGGTTATCTGTGAGGTTCTCATTTCCAAAACATCATTCTATTTATTTTAGAATCTGAATAATTTGTATGTTTGAAAAAATTTCATTGTAAAGATACGACATGCGTCCTGAAAAACCAATTCAACCTGGCAGTACGGGAAACTCCAGGGCCGGACTTGATAAACATACCAGGGAGTCAGCATATTTTGAATTAACACCGAAAGGGGTACGTTGCAGGATTTGTCCTCATCAGTGTGTGCTTGAAGAAGGAATGACAGGGAATTGCAAAACACATGTGGCTTATGGAGGTAAATTATACACACTGGCATACGGAAATCCCTGTTCTGTGCAGATTGATCCCATTGAAAAAAAGCCGTTATTCCATTTTTTACCTTCATCATTTTGTCTTTCAATTGCCACTGCAGGGTGTAATTTTTCATGTAAAAATTGCCAGAACTGGGAAATCTCGCAAAGCAGTCCTGACAACATCCGCAATTCCACACTTTTTCCTGAACAGGTTGTGAATGCAGCGCTGAACAATGGCTGCAATTCGATTGCCTATACCTACACCGAACCTACAGCTTATTTTGAATACGCCCTTGATACGGCAGTACTTGCAAAGTCAACGGGGGTGAGGAATCTTATGATATCCAACGGTTACATCAATGAGAAGCCGCTTCGGGAACTGGCGCGGAACATGGATGCTGCAAATATTGATTTGAAATCCTTTTCGGTTGAAATTTATAAGAAACTCTTTGGAGGCAACCTGCAGCCAGTGTTAAATACCCTGCAAATCCTGAAAGAGGAGGGGGTTTGGCTGGAAATTACCAACCTGCTGATCCCGGGCGTTACCGACGGGGAAGACCAGGTAACAGGTATGTGCGAATGGCTTGCAGCTAATGGTTTTTCTGACGTTCCCCTTCACTTCAACAGGTTTCATCCCATGTATAACATGACGAAGGTACCGGTCACCCCGATTTCAACTCTTGAAATGGCCAGGGAAAAAGCCGGGAAAGCAGGAATCAGGTATGTTTATATCGGGAATGTCC
>JBAXFZ010000295.1:0-5847 GCA_037139685.1 Bacteroidota bacterium | reverse complement strand
GCAATATTACCAAATTAAAGCACAAGGAAACAGAAAGTTTGTATTTTATAATATCTCCTGACTACCCAGATCATCACCCGGCTGAGGAGATATTTCGGGAACAGGGTAGGGGTTTACCATTCACGCTTTAACGTGCATGAACGGGTTGAGATATGGAACGCCGTGCTGGAAAAAAACGACAGTATTCACCAGGTCACCCACCGGTACGACATCATCCTGGGCGCCCGCTCATCGGTGCTGCTGCCATTCTCAAACCTCGGGCTGATCGTTGTGGACGAAGAACATGATCCCTCATTTAAACAGATGGATCCCGCCCCGCGATACAACGGGCGTGATGCCGCCATTTACCTGGCCCAGCTTCACGGGGCGAAGACACTGCTTGGCTCGGCAACACCTTCCGTTGAAAGCTATTACAATGCCATGCAGGGTAAATACGGGCTGGTCGGGCTGTTTGAAAGGTATGCCAACATGGAGATGCCGGTGATCCAGGTTGTGAATGTGAAAGAGGCATTGCGTCACGGCCGGATGAAAAGCCATTTTTCATCGGTATTGCTTGAACAGCTTGAAACGGCGCTAGGCCTGGGGCAGCAGGCGATTCTATTCCAGAACAGGCGGGGATTTTCACTCAGGCTTGAATGTGACATCTGCCACTGGATGCCCAGTTGCAAAAATTGCGATGTTACCCTTGTCTACCATAAGAAAAGCAACCAGCTGCGGTGCCATTACTGCGGCTATGTGGCGCGGATCCCCGATAAATGCCCAGAATGCAACGGGATCAGCATAAAAATGAAGGGTTTTGGAACCGAGAAGGTGGAGGAGGAGCTGGGGTTGATCTTCCCAAAGGCCCACATCACCCGTATGGACCTTGACACAACCCGCAGCAAACATTCGCTGCAGCAGATCATAGGCGATTTTGAAGCCCGCAAAATCGATGTCCTCGTTGGAACCCAAATGGTGACCAAGGGACTCGATTTTGACAATGTGAGCCTGGTTTGTATCCTGAATGCCGACAACATGCTGAGTTATCCCGATTTCAGGGCTGCCGAACGCAGTTTCCAGCTGATGGCCCAGGTGAGCGGCCGTTCTGGAAGGAAAAACAACCAGGGGAGGGTCATCATCCAGACCTTCAATCCCGACAATATGGTTATCCGGGATGTCGTTAAAAACGACTATGTAGCCATGTTCAGGCAGCAGCTGGCCGAAAGGCAGAAATTCAAATATCCTCCCTTTGTAAGGCTTGTTTTGCTTCGTTTAAAACACAAGGATCCCGACCTGCTTGGCAGGGCGGCGGCGGAACTGGCGCAGTCGCTTAGGAAAACTTTCGGTAAACGGATACTGGGACCTGAATTTCCAATGGTGGCCCGGATCATGAATTACTACATCAAGCACATTATGTTCAAAATTGAGCGGGAGGTTCCATCAGCTGCGATGAAGTCGAAACTTTTGGAAGATGTTGAGAAATTTCAGAAGCTGCCGGGATACAGCCAGGTAAAGGTGCTTATGGATGTCGATCCGCAGTAGTGTCAATCACGAGAAAGAGATCCTCCTTGTCTTTTTTCATCAGGTAATGTTCCCTTGCGTACTTTTCGAGCTCGGCGCTGTCGCTCATCAGCTGCCGGGTAAGGGTTGAATCCTTTTTGATCTCCTGGAGGTAAAACTGCTTCTCGATATTAAGCCCGTCGAGCTTCTCCTGCAACTTGTTGCGCGTTAAAAGGTTATTGCTGTCGAAAAACACCATCCACACCACAAATGCCACCGTGGTAAGCAGGTATTTGTTGAACAGGATACGGAAGATCAGTCTCAGGACGGGCACGGAATATTATTAAAAATAAACTATAAAAATTACATTATTTCACATTTCGCATTTCACATTTCGCATTTTGCATTTTGCTATTTCGCTATTTCGTCGTCTCCTCCACCTGCCCTTTCAGATAGTTGTATATTTCCACCTGTGACCGGATAGCCGGCCCGGCGGTCTTTTTGTATTGGTTTTGTTCGTCGTGGCTGATGATCCTGGCCTTTACATTATCCGAAAGCTGAATCTCCAGTATTTTCCTGAGCAGTTCCCTGATACCCGGGTCCAGGATAGGGGTGGCGATTTCGATGCGGTTATCGAAATTCCTGACCATCCAGTCGGCCGAGGTGATATAGTACTGGTGGTCGCCCCCGTTGCAGAAGGCCAGTATGCGGGCGTGTTCAAGGAAGCGGTCGACAATGCTGATCGCCTCGATGTTGTCACTCAGCCCGGGAATCCCGGGGATAAGGGTGCAGATACCCCTGATGATGAGTTTGATCTTCACGCCGGCCTGGCTTGCCTTGTATAGTTTCTTTACCATAGCAGCATCGACAAGGCTGTTAAGTTTGATGATGACCCAGGCCTCCTTGCCCCCTGCCGCGTTGCGCATTTCATTCCGCAGCATTTTAATATAAAAGTTGCGCATATTGACCGGGGCAACGACCAGCGATTTGAATTTATAGGGCCGGTAGCTCTCTTCAATAAGGTGGAAGGCATTGACAACATCGGTGCAGATTTCCTGGTTTGCAGTCAGCAGGCTGACATCGGAATATACCTTTGCCGTGTCTTCATTGAAATTGCCTGTGCCGATAAAGGAGAAAAAGAAGTTGTCGTTGTTCTCTTTCCGCCTGATCAGGATCAGTTTGCAATGGACCTTGAAGCCAGGGATGCTGTGGATTACCTTGACACCCTCTTCGCGCAGCCGTTCGGTCCAGAAGATATTGGCCTCCTCGTCAAAACGGGCCTGCAGTTCCATGAACACCGTGACGAACTTGCCGTTTCGCGCAGCATTGATAAGGGCGTTGATAACGCTGGAATTTTTTGCCGCCCTGTAAATGGTCATTTTGATCGAGCGCACCTTCGGATCGATGGAGGCTTCGCGCAGCAGGTCGATGATATACTGGAAAGACTGGTAGGGATAATGAAGCATGATGTCTTTCTGCCTGATCGAAGTCAGGATGCTCCTGTTCAGGGGAAGATCCTTGTGTTTCAGCGGCACAAACGGTTCGTATTCAAGCTCGCGGTGGTCAAGGTTTGGGAATCCCATGAAGTCCTTGAAGTTATGATACCGGCCTCCGCCTCGGATAGGGTCGTCCTTGGTGATCTCCAGCCGCCGGGTAATGATCTTCAGCAGGTCGGGCGGGATCGATTTATCATAGACGAACCTCACCGGGATGCCTCGTTTGCGCTGTTTCAGGCTTTCGGTCATCACCTCGAGAAAGCTCTTGGAAACATCGGTGTCGATATCGATTTCAGCGTCGCGGGTAATCTTGACGGTATAGGCTGAAAATGAGTCGTACCCGAAAATGGAGAAAATTTCCGAGAGACAGTAACGGATGATGTCGTCGAGCAGGATGATGTAGCGTTTTTCACCCTCTGTGGGTAAAATCAGGAAACGCGATATGGTTTTTGTTGGCAGTTCAATGAGGGCGTAATCATCCTTGAGCGCCTTGTCCTTTCGCCCGACGGTGACAGCCAGGTAGATCGATTTGTCGCGCAGCGAGGAGATGTCGCGCAGGCTGCTGATCATGATCGGGAACAGCACTACACGCACCTTTTCCTGGAAATATTTGCGTACGAACTTCCCCTGTGATTCGGTGAGATCCGACTCGTTGACAATAAAGATATCCTGCTGGCGCAGGTCGCTTAGGATCTTTTCATAGACCTCCATAAATTCGCGTTCCTGCGTCTGCACAAGGGCGCCGATCTCCTTCAGCGCCTTTTTCGGGTTAATGGGCGTGTCGTAACGGACATTTTCCACCTTGAGCATCCGGTTCAGGGTGGCAACGCGGACACGGAAAAACTCATCGCGGTTATTGGAAAAAATACCCAGGAACTTCAGCCGTTCAAGGAGCGGATTGCGCGAATCGGCTGCCTCCTGCAAAACCCTGCCGTTAAAATAGAGCCAGTTCAGGTCGCGGTTGAGGATCGGAATTTTTACCTTGGTTGTCATTTTATTTGAGCATCTTAGGGGAAATGATGAATTCCTGTAAAGCCTCGTTTGCCGGGAGTTCCTCCCATTTGTCGGTATTGAAGGTAAGGCAAACCACGCAGGAGGTCGACATGCTTTCAATACCCGGATGCAGGAAGAGATTGGCCAGCTGGGTGATGGTCGGATTGTGCCCGAAGATCATCAGGGAGTTTACTTCGTTGGAAGTGCCGTAGATGATGTCAAGTATCCTGTCGTAATAACCGTCGTAAATCTTCCGGTCGGTTTTGATCCTGTTGAGCGGGTAGTCCAGCCCGGCGGCAATGATCTTCGCCGTTTCATAAGCGCGCACTGCCGGGCTGGAGATCATCAGGTCGATGACAGTCTCCCTTTTCAAAAGGAAGTCCACGATCAGCTTGGTTTTTTTCAATCCTTTGGGGATCAGCGGACGGTCGGCATCCGATACACCCGGCTCTTCCCAGGAGGCTTTTGCGTGACGGACCAGGTATAAGGTTTTCATGGACGATTTTCAATTTACGAATTACGATTTATCAGAAAAGTTGGAAAATCAGGTATTCCTGCATTCCTGCATTCATATGTTAATAGGCAAACAGCGGAAATTCAGCCATCATCTCATTTACTTTTTTGCCCACCTTCAGGATCTTTGACTCGTTCTCGATATCGCTGATCACATCATCGATCAGTGAAACGATCTGAACCATATGTTTTTCCTTGAGCCCGCGCGTGGTAATGGCAGGCGTTCCAACACGCAGCCCGGAGGTCTGGAAAGGTGAACGGCTGTCGAAGGGGACCATGTTTTTATTCACCGTGATGTCGGCCCTTACCAGGGTGTTCTCAACCAGTTTCCCGGTAATGTCGGGGAATTTGGTTCTCAGGTCGATCAGCATGAGATGGTTGTCGGTGCCGCCTGATATCACATGGTAACCCTTGTCGATAAAGGCTTTTGCCATGGCGGATGCATTTTTCTTTACCTGGATCACATAGTCCATGTAATCGTCTGAAAGTGCCTCGAAAAACGACACTGCCTTTGCAGCGATGACATGCTCCAGCGGGCCGCCCTGGATTCCGGGGAATACAGCCGAATCAAGCAGCTGCGACATCATTTTGATCTCTCCCTTCGGGGTGGTCAGGTTCCATGGATTCTGGAAATCCTTGCCCATCAGGATCATCCCCCCGCGTGGCCCGCGAAGTGTTTTATGGGTGGTTGTTGTGACGATATGGCAATGGGGCATCGGGTCGTTTAACAGCCCCCGTGCAATCAGGCCGGCAGGGTGTGCAATATCAGCGAGTAACAGAGCCCCGATCTGGTCGGCAATGCTGCGCATGCGGCGGTAGTCCCAGTCGCGTGAGTAGGCAGATGCACCGGCGATGATGAGTTTTGGTTTCAGTGCAAGGGCCTTCTCCTCCATCTTGTCGTAGTCGATTACTCCCGATTCCTGTTCAACCTGGTAGGCAACCGCCTTGTACAGGATCCCCGAAGAATTCACCGGGGAGCCATGCGAAAGGTGCCCGCCATGTGAAAGATCAAGGCCCATGAAGGTGTCGCCCGGCTTCAGGCAGGTCATCAGCACGGCCATGTTGGCCTGTGCTCCGGAATGTGGCTGCACGTTGGCATAATCGGCATTAAACAGCTCTTTTGCCCGGTCGATGGCAAGCTGTTCAGAAATGTCAACATTCTGGCATCCGCCGTAATATCTTTTCCCGGGGTATCCTTCGGCGTATTTGTTCGTGAGGCAGGAGCCCATGGCTTTCAGCACCTGGTCGCTGACAAAGTTTTCCGATGCAATCAGCTCCAGTCCGCTGGTCTGCCGATGCAATTCGTCCTTGATGACCTTGAAAATCGCACTATCTTTTTTCATAACAGGTTAAAATTTTGGAGATT
>JBAXFZ010000294.1:0-5862 GCA_037139685.1 Bacteroidota bacterium | reverse complement strand
ATTGCAGGCTATATCGTTTTTGTTTCAGGCTCGCTTCTTTGCGGTATATCCCCATCATTATACATGCTGATATTCTCTCGCTTTTTGCAGGCTCTGGGTGGAGCTGTTCTTTATACTGTGCCTTCAGCAATCATTACAAGGTTTCTTCCACCGGAAAAACGGGGATATTCTTTTGGCATTTTGGCTACTGCTGCTGCTGTCGGGTTTGCCATGGGATCGCCACTTGGAGGACTGATTACTGCTAATTTTGGCTGGCCATGGGTATTTCTGATAAATATCCCCATCGGTATTATTGCCATCATTATCGTTCTAAGAAAATTTCCCCGTGAAAAAGAAATTACTTTAGTTCACGAGAAATTCGATATCCCAGGAGTATTCTACTGTTTTTTCTGGCTCATCACACTGATGTTCTCGTTAAACATGGGAAGAAAGTTCGGTTGGACATCTCCGTTAATTGTTGTTTCTTTTCTAATGTCGATAGTTTTTTTGTTTCTTTTTATCAGGCAGGAGCATTACTTTAGATTTCCCCTGCTCGATTTGAAGCTATTCAGGATTAAGGGTTTTACCTATCCTAATCTCGCGAATTTTTTTGTTTTTATGGCAGCAAATGGCACAAACTTCGTACTACCCTTTTATTTAATGTACGCGCTTGAAATATCGGCTGAAAAAGCAGGATTGGTTCTCATGGCGTTTCCTTTGATCAATATGATAATTGGACCCCTTGCAGGGAAGGCTTCAGATAAGATGGTATCCTCGCGATTATTATGCATTATTGGAGCGTCAATCAGTTTAATTGCCACGATAATCTTCCCGTTTTCCATGTATTTCCAGGGACTATGGCCGGTAATTTCGTTTCTGTTCATTACCGGATTCTCCCTGGGTATCTTCCTGCCACCCAACAATAATCAGATCATGAGCGCCGCCCCCAAAGATTCTCCTGGAATGGCATCTGGAATATTAAGAACATTGACAAATCTTGGTTCTGTCATCGGTGTGGCCGTTTTTGAAATCACGTTTAGTTTCTTCTTTATCGAAAAAAATTCTACAACAGGAAATCAAACAAAAGTACTCTCCAATTTCTCTCCCGAAAGCATTGTTACGGGCTTGCATTACGTTATTATTTTTGCTGCTGTACTTTATGGGTTGGCGCTTCTTTTTTCCGTATTGACGCCGAAAAGGATGCCATCTTTATCAACCTCATCGCTTGCCAAAACGTTATAACAAGAGAAGATAAAATATGAGAATTCCTGAAAATGAAAAGCTGGTTAATTACCTGGTTGTACTGGACAAGCCCGGCCGGAAGTTTATCTCAAAAGAGGACACCCGCTGGGGCGGACTAATACAACCGGCTCCATCAGAAACCCAGGATAAATCCAATGATGGTTTACGGATCGCTCTGTTTGGAAGTTGGGAATTCGGTTATCTTGTGCTGGAAACGCTTAAGGAATATGATCGCAGGTTTCCCGGAAAAGTAAATCTTGTGGGGTTGGTCACAGATAACCCCCTGAACCCCGATGCAAAAATTTCGGTAAAAAAAAGAGTCTGGCAATTTATTGATTTGCCTTTCAGAGTGTTCGATGAGACATTCATTATTGAATCGGGTCTCAGTCATGGGATTCCGGTTTATACCGGTGAAATCAAAATTGAATCATTTTACAGGATGATGGAACAATGGAATCCCGATGCAATTTTAGTTTGTGTATTCGGGCAGATATTCAATTCCTTCATCATCAACCTGCCCCCTTTAGGCATCTATAATTTCCATCCATCCGATCTTTCAAACAACCTGGGGGCTGGTCCCGCTCCATACGAAGATCTCGTTACCCGAAATGCAGGGACAACTTTATGGTCTTTACATCATGTTTCAGAGGAGGTTGACTGCGGACATGTCGTAGGACAATCCCCTCCTGTTAATGTCCTGAATACAAAAGGGATATTACCCGGAAATCCGCTGGTTGTTTACCAGAAACTGGCTGAGGCATTGACCCCGCTTACATTCTTCCTGGCAGAGGAGTTGGTCAGCAGATTTGACATGAAAAAAAATGGCCATGTTGATCACATTGATTTTAACAGCCTGATCTCGGATGAGGTCAAACAAAAACTCATGCAACCGGTTATCTGCGATACTCCAGCCGAAACGCTGCCAATGCCTGATCTGTCCATCTTTGGTTAAACGATCGTGCTGACTTTCCTTCTGCAAGTTTCAACTGTGTATGTGCTTATATTCCAGAGCAATGAGATTGGACTGCTGATAAAGGGACATTCTCATTTTAATTTGGGCAGTATAAAGCGGAAAGTCAGGTAAGCACTGACTGCTGAAATGCAAACCGAAAACAAAGTTCCAAAATAGAGACCGCTTGAAATATATAAATACCTCAGGGCAATTGCATACACTGCCACTGTAATCATTCCTGTTACCATCAATGGTTTTGTCATCGCCCTTGAAAATTCGATACCCTGCGCTTTATAGGAGATCGTAAGCGTTGCTATAAACATGGCCGGAAAGGCTGCAAATATTCCTCCCAATACGGTGCCTCCTGTTTTTGCAATCAGAACGGTCAACATAACAATAAATCCGCCAAACATGCAACGGATTACCAGATGCGTTTCCGGATGCCCTGCTTTACCTTTTGAAACAGACCTGATCAACAAGTACTTTTCAAGCATCAAATATGAGAAAAACATGGTTGCAGCATAGATTACCAGGTTGAGCATGAAATTTTCCCACCTGAAAAGCACGATGACAGATGAAAACAGAAACCATGAAAATAAGCTGGAAAAAAGAGCCGAAATAAAGCCGTGGCGGGCGATCGCTGCAAAAACAACAAGGAATAAACCGGATATTGCAATTGCGATTGGAAATACTGTCGTAACAGATGAAGCAATTTCGGGCGATTGTGTAAATCCAATAAAAAAGAACGACAATAATGCTGTTGAAGGAAGTCCTCCGATGAATCCACCAGTCTTACTGCCAAATCGAAGTCCGGCAAGTACCGTTAAGTATATCCAGCCACTTCCTATAAAGAATGTTAGCAGTAATTGCAGCAGAAATATTTTTGTTATCATGTTGATAGTTAACTTACAAAAGAATGTTTAACAAATTTACCCAAACCAATATCAATGAAACATACTGTAATATACCAGCGTAATCCCGATCAGACTAAACATGATGTTCAGAAAAATCACTTCGGAGGCTGTTTCAGAATCACAGTGATATTGAGTAGCGAACA
The DNA here is from genome assembly GCA_037139685.1 of Bacteroidota bacterium. Classification (GTDB taxonomy): domain Bacteria; phylum Bacteroidota; class Bacteroidia; order Bacteroidales; family FEN-979; genus CAIVAT01. Next base: position 2,632 of record JBAXFZ010000294.1, on the reverse strand, counting down.
CCGATCCTAAAACAGCAGAAGGCATAGCGCTGATAAGAACCAAAACCTGCTTATCCAATGCCCCGACATGCATAAGGTTCGCGCCAAGACTTGTCAGAAAAGGTTGGATACCCATCTGAACAAGGACGGATACCATGAACAACGGAAGTATCCTGTATAATGACTTGAATTTTAATTGTAACCCAAGAATAAGGCAGGCGAGCACCCATAAAGTACCTTCAATCATATTGAGGGCTTCCCAAAAGGGTTGTAAGAAGGTCATATTTACAACTATTGGGAATTGTGAAACAAGAATTCCGGCTACGACAGAAATAAAAATTGGTGATTTCAGATAATTCAGGAAAGATTTAATCATTGCATTTAGTCCGGTACTTCCTGAACCGTAATAAGATGCGACAATTGGACATAAAGTAAATATCGGTACGCCTATCCCAAATTGGCTTATTACAATAGCATTTGTCATCGCATCGAGGTTGTTGGGAAAAGCAAATTTGATCAGGGGATAACCAATCAACGCTGATGAACCAAACGTTGATGTAATAATAAGCATACCCAAGGTTTCATTGCGAAGGCGCATGAGTTTTCCAATGATCCATGTAATTACCATACTTAAAATGCCAGCAGTTAACATAATGAGCACTAATAACAACTGGTGTCTATTCAATGGGTTCAGGGATAGTTGAAAAAAGATAACTGCCGGCAGGATTGCCATCGTCATTAATTTTGAATATGATTGCAGGTCATCAGGGAAAATGATTTTTTTCTTTTTTAAAATGGTAATCAGTAAAACCACAATTGCGAAAGCAAAGATGGTTTCAGTGATGTGAAGTGTTGTATAAATCATATTATCCCCATCATTATTAACTTCTTAGTGAAATATACTATAGTACACCAATGGTATCCCTACAAGACTAACCATGATATTCAGAAAAACCAATTCAGATGCAGTTTCCGAATCACAATGATATTGCGCAGCGAATACGGTGCTTAAAACAGCAGAAGGCATAGCAGCTATAAGGATTAAAACCTGTTTGTCTAATAACCCTACATGCATAATGTTAGCGCCAAGACTGGCAAAAAAAGGTTGTATGCCCATCTGAATAATAGCTGATACAACGAAAAGTGGCAGTATTCGGCGAAATGAATTAAACTTTAACTGCAATCCAAGGATGAGACAAGCAATTACAGTCAACGTACCATTGACCATCCGAAGTGCACTCCAAAATGGCTCTAAAAAAGGATTCGTTACAATTACCTGAAATTGTGAAAAGATGATACCTGCAATGATGGAAATAAATATTGGCGACTTCAAATATTTTAAAAATGTCGTTAGGATCGCTTTTAAACCTGAACTTCCTGAACCATAATAAGAAGCAACAATAGGACATAAAGTGAATATGGGGACCCCTACTCCAAGTTCACTTATTAAAATGGCATCCGTCATCGCCGGCATGTTAGATGGAAAAGCAAACTTGATCAACGGGTAACCGATCAGAGCTGAAGAACCAAAAGAAGATGTTATAATGAGCATTCCCAGTGTTTCTTTTTTAAGCCGCATTATTGTACCGGCAATCCAGGTTACCACCATCGAAAGAAAACCGGCAAAGAACATGATAAGCACCAAAACAAATTGATGTCCATGAACAGGATTTTGCGAAAGTTGCAAAAATATTACTGCCGGCAGAATACCAGTGGTCATTAATTTTGAATACTTTTTCAGGTCACCGGTTGAAACAATGTTTTTCCTTTTTAATATGAAAACCACCAAAACCACAAGAGCAAATGCAAAAATGGTATCAGTCACACGTAATGTTGTGTAGATCATGGGTTAAACTGTCCAATTGAAATTATACATATGCAAAAAGATATATTATTTATTAACAGGAATTTCTTTGCAGTCGTATTCCCTTTTCCATTGTCCGTTTTTGTCCCTGAACTCTGCGAAAGCAGTGTTCCCCTTCGTCCACCAAACAAGCTCACGGTCGTCGGTATACCTTACACCAGAGGCTGACATGGCTTGAGGCAATGTATATTCCTTGCCGCCGGGCAGCGTCACTTTAACGAAATCAAGACTGTGATCAGACAATGTAAAATACCTTGCAATGATCCGATCTCCGCTGTCACTTTTATATACTACCGGGGCTCCTCCACATACTGTGAGTTCCACAGGGTTCCGTTTACCGGCACATCCGCATAAAAAGATCCCCAGCAAACCTGCAAAAAATATGATACGTTGATACTTTAACATAAAACCTCCAATTGCGTTTATCAAATTGTGAATCCAAATTCATTTTCCTATACCTCAACCATTATCAAAAATAGTAAAATTAACAAGGCCATTTCAAACATCTCATATCCAACATAGTTGATATTGAAGCCTGGAACGGATTTAGCGGCAAGAAGTTTGCAGTGAAATTAATTATTTTGCCTTTACGACCATAAAAAAAACGTTCAGGCCTAAGCCTGAACGCCGAAATCTCAGATTTGACCGAAGGTCAGAACTTGATTTTGCCTTCAACATCAGAGATGCTTGCATCGAATGATGACCTGAGAAAATCAATGACTTTCTTGATGCCAGGGGTGAAACTGGTGGTGAAGACATTTCCGTCTGAGTCATTCAGCCGCATGGAGC
>JBAXFZ010000293.1:0-5863 GCA_037139685.1 Bacteroidota bacterium | reverse complement strand
TCCCATACCGGGGAATGAGCAGCAGTCCAAGCCCGATGGTGGCGATCAACCCTGGGGCCGAACTGAGCATTTTGTGGTATGGCTTGTTGATGCTTGAAAAGAAGCCGCTGAAGATGATGGAAACACTCAGTTCGACAACACCGAATGACAGGGAGACAAGAACCAGCTTCACATCCCCGAAACGGGCAGAGAAGACAAGGTCGAAGAGTGATTTCGGGATTGCCAGCAGGCAAGCCATTGCAATGGCCGTTACGACCCAGGATATTTTCGCAAAGGTGAGGGTAAGCCTCCCCGCGTAATCAAAGTTCATTTCATTTGAAAGCCGCGAATACTGTACTGTTCCAAGGCTCTTGCTGATCAGCCAGAGGCCTTCGGCCAGCTGCATTCCGAGCGACAGAATTCCGACGGCCGCCCTTCCTGAAAAATAATCGACAAACTTCAGGCTCAGCCGGTAGTTCATGGTTTGAAAGAGATTTGCAAACTGGACATAGGTCCCGAACCTGAGTATCTCTTTCATCAACGGCCCCATCCCGGTGAGCGGGACCCTCTTAAACGAAGGGAACAGGATAACGAGGCTGAACAGGAAGGCGGCGATATAGGAGATAAAGAGGGGCCAGTAATAGGTCATCACATCAAAATCGTGCATCCCGAAAAGAGCGACCAGCAGGATTGCGAACAGAAGGATGCCCTGCACAAGGCTTACCATGTTGTAGGAGTTCACCTTTTCGAGCCCCAGCAGCAGCATATAGTTGACTGAAGTGAACGACATGACGAATGACAGCATGAGGACCTGTATAAAATATCCTGCAGGGATCAGCTCTATGACTGGGAATAGCCTGCCAACCGCCTCCATCACGAATGCGCTCAGCAGGGTAACCATGAATGTCCAGGCGTAGGCCGGGATAAACAATTTGTATATCCCTGTCCTGGGAGTCATATAGATCAGGGCGGCACCGGCGACGAAGTTGGTAAAAAGCTGGATAATGGCTACAGAGAATATGATCAGGCTGATGGTGCCAACCTTTTCGGGCGCCAGGTAATTTGCATTCAGTATCCATGTGGCGAATGCCAGCACGGCCGTCACAACCCTTGTCCCGATGGTCCCGATGATTTTTTTAAACATTTCCCCTGTCCGTTTTAGCAAGTTTCTGTTTAAGCTGATTCATGAAAAACCTAAGGTTAAACACATAACGTTTTCCGTCGACCAGGGTGACATCTCCCACTCCCGAAAGTGTATGCAGCCCCTTGCCGTATGCTGTGCCGGGCAGCGGTTCCACCGTACTTGACACCTCTTCTGCAAAATCGCGGACAGTGAGTTTGGTTACCCTGTTGATCACCACCCTCCCGCCATAGGTTACAGAGCAATCCTGGGCCGGCCTGAATAAAATATCGTTATGGATGAAGGGGGTGCCGGCCGGGCGTGCTGAGCGGACATCGATTTTCACAGGATTGGAGCCATGCGGTTTATATTCCCCTTCCAGCTCTGTTGCATAGGAGATAAACAGGTGTGAATTCGAATACTGCCTGGTCGTATAGAATAACCACCAGTAGCCGTTGTAAAAAAAGAGGGTCGGGTCGACTGCCTTCGCATTTTCAACCAGGGTCTTTACTGCGGCAAATTTACCCGTTGACGGATCACGACGGTAAAGCGTAATGCTGCCCGACTGGTACGATTCGGGCAGGCAATAAACCTCACCTCCATGCTCGATGACATAGGGATAGGAAAGATGGCGGTCGCTGTCGATCACCCTGACAGGGGGGAGGGCTCCAGCCCGGGCGGGCAGCCTGATTTCAGAAACGCAGGCTTTTTGTGCGGCATAATTGTACTCCTCGGCCAGGATATGGAGTTTCCCGTTTTCAAGGAAACCGGAGGGGTCGGCAAGGTAAATATTCCGGGGATGGGCGGGCAGCCAGGAGATGTCAGCCTCTTTCAGGTTCCCGGCCTCCATGGCCACTTTTTGGATCGGCCTGCCGATCACCGCGATGTTCCAGTCCTCCGCACAAAAAAGGTCGGTTTTGTAAAACCTGATCCTGTTAAGGAGCAGTTTCAGCAGGAACCTGGCCATCACCAGGTTCCCCGGTAATTTATAAACAGGGGCGGCGGTATCGCTGACCGTGTAACCGGCGGCTGGTTGGGATGCAATGGTGTCGGCAACCAGCGCGGGCCATGATGAGGTGACCGACAGCAGCTGTTCCAGGTTTCCCCTGTATGAATGGTTCATGGTCTTAAGGTATCCCTTTTTCAGGATGATCCCGCCGTCGAGCTTGTGGGTGAGCCGCTGCATAACCGCACCACTCACCGGGTCCCCGTTAAATATCTCCCAGAACCCGGCAGGGCCGCCACGGTAGCAAAGTTCATCGTCGTGATGGAACGACCAAACGCCGTATCGCGCTGCTGTAAGAATATCGCCCCGGATAATATTAAAGCCGAACCGCAGGATGAAATCGAGCCGGAACTCCCCGATCGCCTTTATATCATTTTCAGAGAAGTACTCCGAATATCCTTTTTTATCAACCCGGCAGCGGATCACCCCGACACCCGCCAGTTCCCGTTCCATATCTGAAATTTTCCGGGCATCCGGTTTGAAGAAGCGGTTTTCAAGGAAGGTGAATAAAAACACAGACCATCTTCTGTTCAAAAACTTTTTTAACCGGGAGAGCTCAGGAGCTTTTTCAGGGTTTACGATGAGCAGGACCAGCTGATGCCCTCGGGCAGCCAGCTGATTCAGCGCATCGGCCTGCCAGCGCTGAAATGCAGGGCCGCTGCACATAACCCCGAAACGCAGGGATGCGGTTTTTTCTATTCCGGGGCCTGGCATCATCCTAATGATTCGTTTCTAACAGCCATAATCCTGCATCAATCAGTTATCTCTCTATTCCTTATAAAAAAACGAGATTAGAAATTCGTTCAACCTCTCTTCTCCGTCATCAATCGACGGTACACTTCCGAAAGTTGCCTTCCGATGGTCTCCTTGCTGTATTTTCCCTCTATGCCGGCAATGATCGCCGTGCGGTCGTACGAACGGCAACGGTCAACCATCCGGTCAAGCGCATTGGTCATGGCCGGTTCGTCACCAGGAGCCACCAGCATTCCGTTGCTTTCATTTATTACCTCTGCGGCCACGCCCACGGCGGTGGCCACGACCGGGACACCGCAGGCAAGGCTTTCGATCACCACTGTGCCAAAGGTTTCATACCGGCTTGAAAGCACTGAAAAATCAGCTCCTGCAAATACATCCGCCAGTTCCTCTTCGGTTTTCAAACCGGTAAAGGAGACCACCTTGTCAAGGATCCCCAGAAAACCAGCATATTCACCCGCTTCGAACAGGTCGGGACCTTCACCCACCATCAGGCAGCGAAAATCCTGACGCCGTTCAGCAAGTTCCTTAACAGAACGCAAAAATCCCGAAATATTTTTTGATTTTTCCTCAAAACAGGAGATATGTACCATGGTTATCACCGGGTTGTCCCTGACCAGGGCACCTGCGCTGAACAGGCCGGTGTCGACCACATTGGGAATTACATGAAAATTCGGGTTCACAAGGTTATTGGTTTGCATTGCATCCTTTAACTGGCCAGAGACTGCAATCACGGCAGCCGCCCTTTTCACCAGGAAGGATGTGAGCCGTTTCCTGAACCACCCGTGGTAGGAATCGTTTTCGGGGTAATAGCGTGACCAGTGTTCAGAGATCACGAGGGGTATATGTTGTTTACGGCTCACTCTCCAGCCTATCAGCACCATCCGGGTGAGAATGTGGGCATGTATGATGTCTGGTTCAAACTGTCGTATGCTGTGGATCGCCTTCAGGTTTGCCTTGTAGAATTTCCATAAATTAAGCAGCTTGCCGGTACCTGAAGCTGTTTGCCCGCTGGTTTTGTAATAAAGCCGTAGCACCCTCACCTCATTCTCCTCGCTGAACTCGGCCTCATATTTATTGGGACAATCGGGATCGGGATGCACGTATATCACAGCCACATCGCAATATGGCGTGAGCGCTTCGGCCTGCCGGCGGATAAACAGCCCCGGCATTGGGTCGTAGCGGTTGGGATACCACTTCGGTAAAAAAAGCACCCGGATTTTCCTCTCCATCTCAGACAATATTGGTTTATTGATTAATTACAATCACACCTGTTACGATCAAGAGGTCTTAATCTGCAATTAAATGACCCCTCCCCGTTTAAAATCAAAATTTTCAATGACGGCACAGCCATTTTTCAATCTTGCCTCTCCTGTCCCGCGTATGACAACAAACGGAAAATTTCTCCGGCTCAGTTCATTATGATAGAGGTCGAAAAGGAATTGCCGCTGATCGGGATGCTCGCGCAACGGGTCGTATTGCCAGGGAAGGTCGATATCGCAAAGCAGGTAAAGGTCGTAGCGGTGGTTCTCAACTGCATCCAGTATCCATGGATCGCACCTTTTGTATTTCACCTCGCTCCATATCTGGGTGACAACCATTTCCGTATCGCAGAAAAGGTACCCGGAAGCCTGCTGCATCTGCGCTGATTCGCGCTCCAGCTGCCCCTTTGCAATCATAACAATATCTTTTTCCTCATACGGCCTGCCTAATTCTTCGAGGTATTCACGGGCATACTCAGGGACCCAGGCAGTATGGTAATATGCTGCCAGCTGTTCGGCAAGCATTGACTTTCCTGTTGATTCGGGACCGGTAATGGCAATTTTGAGGATCATAAAATCAGTTTGGTTCTCCACTCCCTGAAACCCAGGATGGCGATCAGTGTAAACACCAGGTATTGAAAACTGCTGAAATAAAGTCCTTCCCAGGCGCAAAGACCGATCATGACCGAATCGGCAGCGATCCACAACAGCCAGTTCTCTATTTTTTTCCGGGAAAGCATCCACTGTGCAACCATGTAAACAGCCGTCGTCATGGCATCCCATGATGGTATCAGGCTGGATGTGTAACGTACGAGGACAACCCGAATGATGATAAAAAACACCAGGATGGCCACCCCGTTGAGCAGCAATTCAGGCTTTGAACACCGGGAGATGGTGATCCTGCCGTCGCTGCCGTCTTTCCTGGTCCAGTTATACCAGCCGTAGGCGCTCATGACAAAGAAAAAACCATTTATGGCTGCATTTGCATACAACCGGGCCACAAAAAATATGTAGACATAGATCAGTACGTTGACAATCCCCAGCGGGAAAGCAAGGACACTCTCCTTCTTCATGCACCAGACGCAGGTCAACCCGAAGGCCACGGCAATCAGTTCGATGTAGCTGGTCTGAAAGGGGCCGATTTGCAGAACGGAGGTCATATCCATGGCGCAAAGGTAATATTTAAAGGGTAATGGAAACAGGGTATGGATGCAACCTTTTGATGGTGGTATTGGAAAACACACTACATTTGCAGCAGAATCAAGGAATCCAGGCACGTATGTTCCATCTAGTCCACTACCAGCTCCCTTTCATCGTAAACCTTCTGATTCTGCTGCTTGCTGCGAAACTCATGGGGGAGCTCGCGGAACGGTTCAGGCAACCCTCCATGATCGGCGAAGTCATTGCCGGCGTTATCCTCGGCCCGTCATTACTGAATGTCATTACCAGTCCGGGCGAAATCAAGGTCATAGGCGAACTGGGTGTTTTCATGCTCATCGTACTTGCCGGGATGGAGATCGAGGTGGAGGAGATCCGGAACTCAATACGTGGCCGCAACATCTGGATCGCCCTGCTCGGCTTCCTTGTTCCGATGGCCAGCGGGATCGCCATCGGGCTGATATTTCATTTTTCGAACACCTTTACCGTTTTTCTCGGGCTGTGTATTGCCATAACCGCACTCCCTGTCAGCATCCGCATCCTGATGGACCTGGGCAAGCTGAATACTGATGTCGGCCAGCGGAT
>JBAXFZ010000292.1:0-5884 GCA_037139685.1 Bacteroidota bacterium | reverse complement strand
CTGCCGGGGTAATGATGCCGCAAAATGCAATATCTATGGAGGGTATTACCAGTGGGACGAGCTGATGGGGTACCTTAACGCGGACAATGCAGACAATGCCGGCGGTTCCGATAATTTTTTAGCGGAGGGGAAGCAGGGGATTTGTCCGCCGGAGTGGCATGTGGCGACAGAGGGGGAATGGACTGAACTTGTAAATAATTACCTGGGGCCGGGGCTCGCAGGCTGGGATTTATCAGATTCGTTCCCGGTTTATGGATTCCACGCTAAAAGCCAAGGGCTGTTTTACCAGAATTTTGCCTGGGATTTCATGCCTCCCGGGTTTTCGGCCACCCTTTTCTGGACGTCGACCGTCAGCCCTGCCGACGACACCCGGATCATCAGCCACGGGGTTAACACCATCAGCCCCTCCGTATCGAAATACGGCTCTGCAAAGAGCAATGGTTTCCCGGCAAGATGTGTCAGGGACCAGTGAAAACGGGCTTCAATCCAGGTCCGGGGCCAGTATGATCACTGCAAGGGACTGTTCTGAGGCGCATCATCATCGAGGTACAGCTTCCACCTTCTTTCATCACTGTTCCAGTAAAACATGTAGTCGTGACCGTTCCCGATGGTGAAGCGCATAAAAGATCCTCCTGTTCTGATTCCAAGGACCTTAAATTCAGAGCGGAAATATTCCCTGCGTCCGTATGGCCGTATACTGTCGGCAACCCAGTGGCGGTCATCAGAGGAGAGTGAATAGTAAATTTTATAGCTGGTGGGATTTTTGATGGCCATAAGGTTAACCCTGATCACCGGTGGTTTTTGCAGGACCTCATGGCGATCCGTACTCCTCTCAATGCATGATTTTTCCAATCTGTCAAAATTCTGATTTCTGGGGAGATCCCGGGAGAAAAGATCGAGTGCCTTATCCTGGTTAAGCCAGAGGATGTCCCGGTCAGGTGCATCGCCTATTCTGATACGATCCTGGCCTCTGCCAGGCGAACCAGAGAGCAGCAGCAGGGCATGGATGAATAACAGATATTTAAATCTCATTTTCCTCTTTTTTTGGCGACGATTTACCAAGCAGGTAGCCGGCAATTGTTCCGAATAATCCTGCGGCCGGGGCGATCTGGTTATTGTTGTACCCGGCCGTTATCAGGAACAGCGTACCGGTTATGATGAGGGTCACAACAACAAATTTGACAAGGTTATCGGAGCTGATTTTTTTACTTTTTATCAAATAGATTTCCAGCAAAATGGTTAAGATTCCAAAACATAGAACCGCAAGAGAGAGGACAAATTCATAAGAACTAAGTACAGCATATTTTGTCTTCAGTTCATCGGGGAGCGGTTTTGGATTCTCCGGAGCGGCATTCCCTTTGAATGTCACCGCGGAACGGCCACTGTCGGCCCCGGCAGGACTGGTGTTCTGACCTGTTACGGGTAAAAACAGCAGCAAAAAGTTAAACAGAAACAGGTATTTCAGCAATAAAAAACCATGATGGTGAAATTGCAGATTTATTCCGGCCATATCCTGAGTTTTGACAAACAAAAATAATACATGGAAATTCGAAAGTCAATACATGACCATGACAACTGTGGTGGAAATTCAAACTATGCATTATATCTGTTTAAGGCGAGAAAAAAATGTTGATTTTCCAGGCTGGAAAATGTTTATTGATGAATCAAATTATTTTTTCACTATCTTTAAATTTCATTCTATTGGATCGTTTTAAACCCGTTTTAAAACCCGGTAATTATGAGATCAAAGATCTTTATTCCATTGATAATCCTGGTTTTCCCGTCATTCATTTCCTGCCACAAACTTAATAATTCAACACCGGACGATACTGATAAATGTGCCGGTTTTACCTCCCGGTATGGAGAAAAGAATTGGGATTCCCTTAAATATATGCCAACTTTATGGTGGAGTACCGACTCCATTGAAAACGGGTACCGGGTTTTTACCGTGAAGATACAATCTGACAAGGCAGCTTGTTACAATGACAGCATCCATGTCATCATCGTGGCAGGTTTTAAGGAGAATCAGCCAAGGCCCATCGGGGTAAGGGCTTACCTTGAAGCTGATTACACCGACCATACAGGTAAGTTTTCCCGCTATTTCGAGAAAATCCCCATGAAGGACAGTGCAGAGATGTGGACATCTGCAGGTCATAATTCGTTCTGGAATTTTTTTCCCGAACCTCACGTGGATGGAGCACCCTATGAATATTTTTACATCTATATTGATTTTCTTGTGCCTGTTCACGGGAACTCGCAGGATGACTGGCTCTATTTGTGCGCAATGAGCGAAGGCTTGGCGGTGACCTATTACTACTGGGCATCGCCGTCATAAAAAATTGCAACAGGTGCTTTGTTCTGTTTTCTTAAAATGGCTCCTTTCCGATGGTCCAAAAATGTGATGGCTGCAAATCATAAGAAAAGTATTTTTCCGCTGTACCTTGTTGTTATGTTTCTCCTGTCGGAATGTTCGTAACTTTTCCCTGTAAAACCAGCTGATACCATGGTATTTTGTTATATTGGCTTTCGGCTTTTTGTAGTTTTTATTGGAGGCGGCTTCAGATAAATAATAATTCATTCCACATAGTTCAGGACACTATCGAACACCGTTATTTATTCAATCTGGTTAACATCCATTCATAAACAAACTACTGCCACATGAAAAAATTTACCTGGGTTTTTTGCATCCTGATTTTTTCAGGATCAATGGGTTATGCACAATGGACGGAACAGGCCACCGGTTTCGCCACGGCCAGCAGGGGAATCAGGAGCGTTTATGCCGTCAGCAACCTGGTTGTATGGGCTGCTGCCTATGATGGCAGCGGGGGGTCGGCACCCTGCCAGGACATTACGATGACCACCAATGGCGGCACTTTATGGACACCTCACACCATTGCCGGCGTTACAAATCTCGACATTGCCAATATCGTAGCCATTGATGCCAGCAAAGCATGGGTCTGCATGTTTCCTCCCGGCTCAACCACCACAGGCCAGGGGATATATAAAACAACCAATGGCGGGGTTACGTGGACCCGCCAGGCAACGGCAACATTCAGCAATGCCTCCTCATTCCCCGACCTTGTATATTTCTGGGACCAGAACACCGGCTATTGCATGGGCGACCCTATCAACGGTGAATTTGAAATTTACACGACTGCCGACGGAGGGACTACCTGGACAATTGTTTCAGGGGCCAGTATTCCAAACCCGCTTACAGGCGAATTCGGGGTTATCGGGTATTATTCAGCCGTGGGAAACACCACCTGGTTTGGCACAAATATGGGGCGCATCTACAAATCGACAGATAACGGCCATAACTGGACTGTTTCTGCAATTACCGGATGGGGAACCAAATATGTCCAGCCATTTTTCCGTGATGCCCTTAACGGGCTGGTCCAGGATAAAAGCGTCTCTTCAACGGGCAGCCTTGTAAAAACCACCGACGGGGGAACAACCTGGACCGCGGTTACCACCACCGGCAATGTTTTCACCGACGACATGGCCTATATCCCCGGGACCACCTCCACCTGGGTAACCACGGGCGCTGCATCCGGGTTTACAGGTGTAACCTATTCATTTAACGACGGCGTTGCATGGACCGACATGGCCACCACAATCGGCACGCAGTTTCTTGCAACCGACTGGATCAACAATTCAACGGGCTGGGCCGGAAGCTTCAATGTGGATGCCACTACAGGTGGCATGTATAAATTCAACTCCACGCTTGCGGAGCCGATAGCCAATTTCTCGGCCAATGTTACCAACATAGCCCCGGGGGGGCAGGTCCAGTTTACCGATCTTTCGGCCGGGGGACCGACTGCATGGCAATGGTCATTTCCAGGCGGCACCCCGGCTTCATCGACCCTGCAGACGCCTCCCCCGATAACCTACAGCACCGCCGGCCAGTATACGGTTACACTCACTATCACCTGTCCCTGGGGAACCGATTCGGAAGTTAAAACAAATTACATCGTTGTAAATGCATCTGCTGCCCCGGTAGCCAATTTTACGGCCAATGTCACCGTAATAACCGCCGGGGGCCAGGTTTCATTCTCCGATTTGTCGACCGGGAATCCGACCACCTGGCAATGGACCTTCCCGGGCGGAACACCCGGGTCATCCACCCAGCAAACCCCTCCTGCCATCACCTATGCCACGGCAGGGGTTTACAATGTTTCCCTGACGGTTACAAATTCCTTTGGTTCCAACACCAACACCAAGGTTAACTATATAACTGTTAACAACCCTGCGGCTCCGGCAGCCAATTTCACGGCGAACCAGACCAATATCACCACGGGGGCCCAGGTTCAGTTCACCGATTTATCAACCGGCAGTCCCACAACCTGGCAATGGACCTTCCCGGGGGGCACTCCCGGCTCGTCAACCCTGCAAAGTCCTCCCCTGATCGCATATAATACGGCGGGACAGTATGATGTAACACTTACCGTGACCAATGCCGGGGGGTCTAGCACCAATACGAAGGTTCAATATATCATCGTCACCAACCCGGTAGCTCCCCCTGTTTCAAATTTCACCGCCAACCAGACCAACATCATCGCCGGCGGCCAGATTCAGTTCACCGATCTCTCGACAGGGACCCCGACTACCTGGCAATGGACCTTTGCCGGGGGCACCCCGGGATCATCCACCCTGCAAACCCCGCCCCTGATCACCTACAGCACTGCCGGCCAATATGATGTTTCACTGACTGTGACGAATGCAGGAGGCTCAAGCACCAACACAAAGAGCCAGTACATTACAGTCACCAACCCGGCCGCTCCTGTTGCCAATTTCACGGCAAACCAAACCAACATCGCCGCAGGCGGCCAGGTTCAGTTCACCGACCTTTCGACCGGAAATCCCACGAGCTGGATATGGAATTTCCCGGGAGGCAACCCTGCCTCAGCCTTCACGCAAACACCCCCCCTGATCATCTACAGTGCTGCGGGACAATATGATGTAACACTCACAGCCTTAAACCCGGGGGGGTCTTCAACCAATACAAAGGTTAAATATATTCATGTGGGTAATATCGGTATGGAGGAAAGCGATCCCGTTAAAGCCCTGGTATATCCAAACCCGGCAACTACAAGCATTATGATTAAATCAAAGGTCGCTTTAAATGAAATCGCCCTGCTTGACCAGGTTGGAATGGTTATCCTGTCTGAAACAGTTAACGCTCCGGATTATGTACTTTACATTGACCATATTCCGCCAGGTGTTTATATCCTGAAATTCACCTCCGGATCCGGATGTGGCTATAAAAAAGTAGTAATCTCGAAATAATTCAGCAACGCGGAGATTCTATCCCTGCCTCAATATCCAGGAATTTTTATTATGAAAAAGTTAATCCTTATCATCAGTTTCTGCACCGGGAACCTGGCGGTATTCCCGCAGTCACCTCCAAAGTCGGTCTGTACCGAAGCAGTAACCGGCACGACGGAGTACGATATGCAAACAAACAAATCGTGCCAGAACAGGCTGTACAGGTATAGCGACGGCACAATCGGCGCTACCTGGATGCTTTCCCAGAATTCATCCTTTGCCGACCGGGGTACCGGGTATAATTATTACAATGGTACAACCTGGGGGCCCCAGCCGACATCAAGGATTGAAAATGTGAAAACGGGCTGGCCTTCATACGCACCATACAATGGCGGCGGAGAGGTCGTGGTCTCGCATAAGGGGGGGACCGCCGCGCTGACAATTCTAAAACGGTCCACCAGGGGGAGCGGTGCATGGAGCCAGGGAGATATCCCGTCACCCTCGGGATCACCCGGAATGACGTGGCCGAGGATGGTAACGAATGGCCCGAACCACAACAATATCCATGTGATCGCACTGACCACTCCCGTGGCCAACGGCGGGGTAACTTACCTGGGAC
>JBAXFZ010000291.1:0-5885 GCA_037139685.1 Bacteroidota bacterium | reverse complement strand
GGCATCCACGGTGAATTTCACATCGAGTCCTACCAGTATTTTCCCGATGTCGCCTTCATCGATATTTGCCTGGACCTGCATTTTGGTAAGGTCGTTGGCAATTGTAAACAGGGTTGGGGTGCTGAAACTGGCGGCCACTGTCTGACCCACATCCACCGCCCTTGAGACCACCACGCCTGAGATCGGGGCCACAATGGTCGAATAACGCAGGTTGATCTTGGCACGGTTTAAGGCTGCCTGTGCCGATGTTGCGTTGGTTACTGCCGTTTCCCAGGTTGAAAGTGCAAGGTCGTAATCGGCCTGGGCGAGGACCTTCTGGTCAAACAGGATTTTCGTCCGGTCATAATCACGCTTTGCCTGGTTTACCTGGATTTCAGAACGTTTGAAAGAGGCCCTGGCATCATCCACCGCCTGGGCAAGAAAGGTGGTGTCAAGGATGGCGATGACCTGTCCCTTCCTGACAACCGAATTAAAGTCAACGTTTATTTTATTAATGATCCCCGAAACCTGGGTTCCAACCTGTACGGTGGTGTCGGCACTCAGGGTGCCGCTTGCCCTTACTGTGACCTGGATATCTCCCTTTTCAACCTTGGCCGTTCGCCATTCGATGGTTGTTTTTTTTGTCTTTCCGAAGAGAAAATAGGCACCTATCGCCAGCACGACGATTACCCCAGCCAGAATAATCCAAAAACTCTTTTTCATTGTAACTTTTACTTTAGATTTTAATTAAAAAGTGATCGCCTTCCCCTGGTAAAAATCAAGGATCTTCTGTTTAAAAATATAATCGTATTTCGCCTGGATGAGACTCGACTGTGATTGTGTGAAATTATTCTTCTGGATCAGGAAGTCGGTTGCACTCATCACCCCTACCGTATATTTTTTCTCAGCATTCAGGTAAACCGATTCAACTGCAGCCAGCTGGAGCTTGGTAGCTTCATACTTCTTAACCGAAGCACGCATATCGGTATAGGTTTGTTCGATGCTTTTACGCAATACGTTCCGGGTGTTCTGCTCACTCAGCCGGGTGGTCGCCAGGCTGATTGTCGCCTTTTCAATGTTGCTCTTAACCTGGCGGTTACTGTAGATCGGTATCGAGACCCCTAGTGAAAATGATTGCCCAAGGTTGTCCCACATCTGCTGATAAAAAGGATAACCCTGCGGGTTGGAATTAGTGCCCTTTGTCCGGCTTGAGGCATAGTTTGAATTCATATTTGCACCAAGGCTCACCCGTGGCCAGTAGGCTCCCCGTGCGATCTCTAATCCCATAGCCGATGCCTTTGTTTTCAGCGCAGCACTGGATATCTGGGGCTGAACTGTAAGAGATTTCTGATAGATCTGCTCGTTGGTCTGCAATTCATTCGCAGCGGTCTCATCCATGGCAGGAACCACAATATCAAAATTATCTGAAACAGGCACCTCCATCAGCTGCATCAGGGTTACTTTTGCCAGGTCAAGCTGGTTCTGGGCCGTGATGACCGACAGGTTATCGGTTGCCAGCTGTGATTTGATTTGCAGCAGGTCGCTTTCGGGCGACTTGCCTGCGTTTACCATTTTTCCGGTGCGGTCAACCTGGGCGGCGGTTGCCTCTTCCTGGTGCTTTGCCGCTGCCAGGATTTCATTTGCGAAGAGTACCTGCAGGTAGCCGGTCGTAATGTTGAGGGTAACGTCGTTTTTCACCTTCTCTATATCATATTGCCCTGCCTGCACATTTATTGTATTCTGCCTGATGGTATTGGCGTTCTGAAGCCCGTTAAAAAGGGTGACACTGCTGCTTACGCCCATGTTCGTGGAGTAGTAGCTTTCAGTCACAAATGCATTTGAGGTAGGACTGACACTTTTGCCCAGACTCAGTCCTTCACTTGCATTTGCGCTGAGGCTTGGCATGCGGGCAGCCTTGGACTGTGCGAGACTTACTTTATTCAGTTCATTGCTCAAACGGCTTTGGTTAACCGAAATGTTCCGTTGCAGGGCAGTATCGAGGCATTGCTGGAATGTCCAGGATTTCCCCTGGGCATCCGCAACGGCTGCGGCAAGAAACATGATGATAAAAAGCCAGGTTGTTCGTTTCATTTTTCAATTTTTTTTCATTGAATTATCCAAAAATATTACTCTAAAGGTTTATCATGGTTAATGATGCTGAAAAGCTGGTCACGATAATGTTCGCTGATCGGGATTTCCTTTTTCCCTATCGTGAGCATGTGCTTCTGTATAAAGTCGATCTTGTTGAAAGCCACGATAAAGGAACGGTGGACCCTGATAAAATCATAGGACGGAAGCTTTTCTTCAAGTGTCTTCATGCTCATCTGGGTGACAATCGGTTTTTCCGAAACATAAATTTTCACATAATCCTTCAGCCCCTCGATATAGAGGATATCAGCCAGGTTGATCTTATACAGCTTGTAATCGGCTTTGACAAATAAAAAATTAGGGGAGGTCACCAACTCCCGGGCGGCAGGCTGGATAAGGGCGCGGTTTTGCAGGTCAAGATACTCATGCACCTTGTTAACTGCTTTCAGAAAGCGTTCGAATGAATAGGGTTTCAGCAGGTAATCAATCACATCCAGGTCGTATCCCTCCTGTGCATATGATGAATAGGCAGTCGTAAAAATTACAACCGGTTTGTTGTTCAGGCTTTTGAGCATCTGGATTCCTGAAATATCTGGCATCTGGATATCGAGAAAAATCAGGTCAACCGGTTGGGTTTGAATAACCTCAATGGCATCCATGGCACTCCGGCAGGTTTTTACCAGTTCGAGAAATGGCACCTTTTTTATATTGTCCTCGATCAGGTCAAGGGCAAGCATCTCATCGTCGACGGCAATACAGCGTATCATGAGTTAAAATTTAGTTGCAGTTCAACCTGGTACTTGATCCCGTCGTTGCTGATTTCCAGGAGATGATTCCCGGGATATAACAATTCGAGCCGGCGCATGACATTCTTAAGGCCGATCCCCGAACCCTGCTCCACGGCACCCTCCTTCTGTTTTGAAATATTATTCCTGACACTGAACACCAGGGAGCGATCCCTCGCATCGAGGTGTATCAATATTTCAGAAATCTCCTGGTAGCTGATTCCATGTTTGAATGCATTTTCGACAAAGGGGATCAGCAGGAGTGGTTCAATTGACAGCAACTCAGGATGGCCGTCAACAATAAACACAATCTTTACCTGTTCGGGTAAACGCAACCGCTGAAGCTCAATATAGCTTTGCAGGTATTCCACCTCTTTTCCAAGGCTCACCTTTTCATCCTTGGAATCCTGCAGCATATAGCGCATGATCTGTGAAAGTTTGATAATGGCGTTTTCTGTCTCGTCTGATTTTTTTCGCGCCAGAGAACAGATATTGTTCAGGATGTTAAAAAGAAAATGAGGATTGACCTGCGATTTGAGAAAAGCCAGCTCCGAGGAGAGCTTCTCCGCCTCCATCTCCTTTTTCTGCCGTTCGTTGTTGAACCATGCCATTGTGATACGCAGGGTGCTGCTCAGGGCAAATGCCATGATGGCCGGATAAATGGGGAAAAGGGCTGTTCTCCAGAAACTGAAAGGGTGGTGATGCTCAATCACGGGAGCCGTAGTAAGAATAAAAATGATATTAATTCCGCTGATGACCACCAAACCAACCAGCAACATCAGAAAATATTCAGGGAATCTCTTGCGCAATAAGAAACGGGGAATCAGGTAGAGGTAGTTGTAATAAAAATAGCAGGCCATCAGGAATTGCAGGAACCATCCCATTATCATAAACCTCTCCCGGCCAGTCGCTGATTCGATAAAAAGCAGTGGTACCAGCAGAAATGCAACCCATACCAGGATATGGATCCACATAGTATAGGGTTTTGACCGCAAGCCGGGAATCTCTTCCATTGTTTTAACTATTTTTGGCGAAATTATTCAATTTCGGTTCATCCGTATAAGAAACTAGACGGGTTATCTGTTTTTAACGATTGATGAGTTTTTTTCACCGATGATGAAAACAGGGCTTCCCGATTAATTGTTATATTTGTGACCCATGTTAAACCAGAAACTACAGCAGCGGTTAATTCAAAAACTCTCGCCTCAGCAGGTGCTGGTTATGCGATTATTGCAGGAGCCCATCCTGTCGCTCGACCAGCGCATAAAGCAGGAGATCGAGGAAAACCCTGCATTGGAGGAGGTTTCGAAAGAGGAGGAGGAGTCTGACACAATGGATGAGGAGGGCACCTCCGAATCCATCGATTCTGATGAGGATGAAACCCAGGAGCAGGAAACCACTGCCTCCGCTGATGACGAATTTACCTTTGAAGATTATGTTGACGAAGATGAAATTCCGGAATACAGGCTTGTCGCAGATAACAAGAGCCCGGATGAAATAACCCGGGAGATCCCGATTGTGTCGGGGATCAGTTTCCAGGACTACCTTATAAGCCAGATCGGCCTGCACAAATTCACCGACAAGCAATACATCATTGCATCAACCATTATCGGGAACCTCGACGAATCGGGGTACCTCTGTCGTGAAATACCTGCATTGGCCGACGATCTTGCCTTTAACCAGTCGCTCGAAGCCTCGCAGGATGAGATTCTCGAGGTACTCCGGGTCGTTCAAACCTTCGAACCGGCAGGTATCGCTGCCCGTACACTCCAGGAATGTTTACTGATCCAACTTGAAAACAAACCCGACCGCACCTATGCCACCGACCTGGCCGTTATCATCATAAAATTCTATTTTGACGATTTCAGCAAGAAACATTACGATAAGATCCAGCAGAAGGGGAATATTTCCGAGGATGAACTCCGGGAGGCCATCACTGAGATCCAGGGGCTGAATCCCAAACCCGGAATTACCATTTCGGAAGTTTCACGCGACAGCCAGTACATCATCCCCGATTTCCTGATCACAAACACCGACGGCATACTAGAACTTACGCTCAATTCAAGGAATACCCCCGAACTGTCACTCAACCGCGATTATATCAGCATGCTGAATGAATACGGAGGCGCCAAACGAAAGACAGCCGAAAATGATGCACTGGTCTTTATCAGGCAGAAACTCGACTCGGCACGCGGATTCATCGACGCCATCAAACAAAGGCAGGAGACCCTTTATGTAACCATGAAGGCCATCATGGATTACCAGTATGAATATTTCCTCACCGGCGATGACATCAAACTCAGGCCCATGATCCTGAAAGATATAGCCACCATCGTTTCGCTCGACATTTCCACCGTTTCACGCGTTGCCAACAGCAAATATGTGCAAACTCCTTTCGGGACCCTCCTTCTGAAAAGTTTTTTCAGCGAATCGATGCTGAACACCGAAGGCGAGGAGATCTCCACCCGTGAGATTAAAAAGATCCTTTCCGACAACATCGAAGGTGAAAATAAATCGAAACCCCTCACCGATGATGAACTGGTTGATCTCCTCAAGGAACAGGGCTATAATATCGCGCGCAGGACAATTGCCAAGTATCGCAAACAGCTCAATGTCCCCGTTGCGCGCCTCAGAAAAGAACTTTAACCCCGGCAGAACGATGGAAACCAAAATTTCAACGGGAGTATCCTATCTCCTTCATCCCCTTTTAATCCCCTTCTATACCCTAATATTGCTGATGAAGCTTAACATCTTTATCAACCATCCGGTTCCGCTTGCTTTCACGGCCATCATGCTTGGCAGTGTACTGCTGACCACCTTCATCGTCCCGGTGTTCCTTACCTGGTTCCTTACACGCCTTGGGCTTGTTTCTTCATTTTTCCTGGTTACAAGGGAAGAACGGATCTACCCGATCCTGGCTGTCGCAGTCTTTTATTATGTGACCTACTACCTGCTCAGGGGCACCCACATTTCGAACATTTTCAGCTATTACATGCTGGGAGCAACACTTTTAGCCATTCTTGCCCTGATCAT
>JBAXFZ010000290.1:0-5887 GCA_037139685.1 Bacteroidota bacterium | reverse complement strand
CTCCGGAGATGTCAGGTTCAGTTGCTTCATGGCATCGAGCGTTTCGCACCATCCCTTATAACGGAAAGTGCCCCGAAACATGGTTTTGGCTTCGGGTATCCCGTAGATCTCCTTATAGGCCAGTGAATCGCGGTTAGGATAGACCTCAAGCTCCCCGATTTCCGGGTAGTTTACAGAAAAGGGGTTTTTAAACAGATCCCTGGTCGGGCGCTCGACAATGTTGCCATGCTGCAGGTAAACCGCGTCGTTGTTGCCGGCCAGGACAACCCCTTTCGGGGACCAGGAAAATTTGTACCTGAAGGGGTTGTTTGCCGCCTCCGGTGCAGGAAGCGCTCCGCAGATCGAATAAAACTCAAGGACGGCGCCTCCCTGGTCATGAACCTTGTCGATGATCCGCATGGCCGACATATGATCGATTCCCGGGTCGAGCCCCATTTCATTCAGCAGGATGATCCCGGCCTCTTTGGCAGCGGAATCCAGCGCATACATCTCCGGCTTGACGTAGGATGTAGTGACCATGTTCGTTTTATGGGTCACGCAGTGCCTGGCAACCATAACATGGAAAATATAGGGCAGCAGGCTGACCACTATGTCGTGTGCGGCAATCATCCTGTCGAGCGAATCTTCATCCGTTGCATCCCATAATACCGACGTTCCGTTGACATGACCGGCGATCATGGCATCCGAACGATCGGGGGTGTTCGAGGCAACTGTAACCAGGTAGTTTTTTGAAAGCAGGTACTGGATGATCGGACGTGCGATCAGTCCTGATCCGAGAATTAAAATCTTTTTCATATGGCAGCAGGGTTAGATGTGTAAGTTTTATTCTTAGGTTAATGAGCTTGATTGTGAAGATGACATGCAGTTGAAAACATAACATGCACCGGCTGGACTTAAATAAACTCCTCCAGGTACCTGTAATCGGGGGTTAACTCGCCCTTGTGCAGGATCAATGCCTTTTTAATCGCCTTTGGCAGGTCCAGGTCATCGAAATGTTCTTCAAAATCGGCATCGGCAATAGGTTTAACGAAATTGACCAGTACGTCGGCAAAACCGTCGGACGAATCGCGGGGCAACTCGGCCGGGAGGATATCAACTGCCATGACCAGCAACCCGTCGCCCTTGTATCCCATTTCGATTTGCTCGGTCTCCGGGTCGTAGATAAATACAGGATCGTCGATTTCGGTCGGTTTCATTGTACATTCCACAGAGCCCTCCACATCGCAGCTTATGTCGCCGATAACGGTAAGCCTGGGCTTTCCCTTTGCAAACAACTTCTTCAGGTATGCTTTTGTCACCAGCCTCGGGTAACGCTTATCCCAGTAAATACAATTGATCAGCATCGAGAGATGGGGCAGGTATTTTTCAAATTTACTCCGGTAGCTCTGCGGGTTCGTGTAGTAATCGTGAAGATCAAACGGCTCGTCATCCACGTGTTCAAAAAGGTCTTCTTCTTTAAAAATCACCTTGTAAACAATGTTGTCGGGGAGTTTTTTCCGCCTGTGCAGTTCAAGCAGTTTTTCGGGTGATATCTCCTTTACGGGAAGCAGGCCAAGAATTTCCTGGACCCCCTGCGAAACATTGCCGTACCCGGTAATGCCAATCACGAATGGCCTCAGCTCATGGGGTATCCCGTTTTCAGCAATAATCTGCCCGATGGCCGAAATATCATCTTTTGCCTCCCTGAGGGTATTGTAGTGGTGCGCCTGTTTCAACTTGACCAGGGTGGAATTGTAGCCGGATTCACGCAGGCGCAGCCCGAGAGACCACAGCGAGTTGATCATCCCCGCCATCCCGGCATAACGGCCGAAGAAGATAAGCCGTTTTCCCTGTTCGTCCACCACCCTTTCGTATTCGATCAGGTTGCATTTAAGCTCCATCATCCGGCGAAGCATGGCCATGTTGTATGGCTGTCCCTTCACTACATGGGAAAAGAAAACATATGTTTTTTCAGGTTCAAAAAACGACTCAGGCATCTCCTTTACACCAAAGATCACCGAACATTTTTTCAGGTCTTTTGCAATTTTGGCACCCGCATGAATGTATTCCTCGTCGGAAAAAATACGTTTTTCGGAGGTCTGGACGATGATATCCAGCTTCTTCTGCTTTACAAGCCTGGCAACGTGCTTGGGGGTTAATGGAGCCCTCCGTTCCAGCTTGTATTTATCCTCGTGGCGGATACCGATAAAATTGCTCATAGATCTGTTAATTTTAGAACAGCAAAGGTAGAAAAAGGGGGGGAGACTTCCAAGGGAATGCAGGAATGCAAACAATGCAGGCAATGCAAACAATGCAGGCAATGCAAACAATGCAAACAATGCTGACAATGACGGCATTGCAAGAAATGCAGGCAATGAAGGAAATGAAGGGAATGTGGGGAATCGGTGCTGGTATTGGGAGTTGTGAGATTATCGATGATTTCAGGGTTTTCGGGTAACGGTTTTTAATTCACTTTGCGTATATTTGAATATATTTTGAAACCAATGTTGTATAGGGCGTTCGGGCTGAAATTCCACCTCTTTATTTTGATACTTGCACCCGTGATGTTGACGGGCCGGTTGCAGGGACAGATAAAGGCCCCCTTCCTGTTGCGTTACCAGACCTCCATCAAGGGCAACATGACCCTGATCGCCAACAACGTCGTTTCTGCGACGGCAACGGGAAACTACAACGGGACGCTTGGGAACCACAACGTGAACATGGTCTTTGTGGATGTGGATAACGATACCACCACCTTTAATTCAAGCAATGCTACGCTTGTAATGCCGGCAGGACTCATATGCCCGGTGATGAAGAAAGTCCTTTTATACTGGTCGGCTGCCGACATGGAGGATCCTGGCAATGAACCGAACTGGAATTTCAACCAGGTCAAGCTTAAAGTACCGGGAGACACTGTTTACACAACCGTTTCTGCCGACCAGGTGATTTACCAGGGGAGGCTTGAACACTTTTATAATGATCCCTACACCTGCGTGAAGGATATTACCGGGATGGTTGCTGCAGATCCTGCCGGGACATACTGGGTTGCAAATGTCAAGGCGAAGACCGGGTCTCTGACCAGTCACGGCGGCGGGAACACCGGTTGTTCGGGAGGATGGATCATCGTTGTGGTCTATGAAAGCACCTCACTTCCGCAAAAGAATATAGATATTTTCGACGGCTATGTGCATGTTGCCACCCAAATGGTACCCAATCCCCTGCCCTTCAATTTCAGCGGGTTCCAGACCGTGCCTACCGGCAACGTAAACATCGATTTTATGTTTGGTTCGCTCGAGGGGGACTGGGACCTTACGGGTGATTACTGTGAAATTCAGAAGACCGACGGAACGTGGCTCACGATGAGTTCGGCGTTGCGCCAGACCAATAATTTCTTTCACAGCATCATCGGGCTTGACGGCGCCCAGTTCCTGAACCGGGTACCGGCCAGCCAGAACACCCTCGGGTTTGATGCCGATAAATTCCCGATCCCGAATGCTGGCAACAGCGTGATCGGGAATAACCAGACCTCCGCCAGCATCCGCGTGGGCACCGACCAGGAAATTTACGGCATGTTCATGATCGGGCTCGTCGTCGATGTCTGGTTTCCCGAAATCATGACCCTGTTTACGATCCCGGCCATGCCGGGTGGTTCGGGGGGAAGTGTCAATGCGGGCGACACCCTCACCTTCTCCCTGGTTGCGCAAAACAACGGGAATGATGCCGCTGCGAACCTTGTATTATCAACAACACTGCCTCCCGGCATCGACCTGGTGCAGGTCTTGCCCCCGCTCCCCGCCGGGGTTACCTCAAACTACAACCTACTCTCAAAGGTATTAACATTCAACATCCCCGACAGTCTCGCTGAGGTCGGCGATCCTCCATTCACCATACAATACAAGGCAAAGGCCATTACCGACTGCATCCTGCTGCATGACAGCCTTTACAGGCACGGGAGCTGCCAGGTGACGGCCAGTTATCATGGCGTGGTCAACAGCACGCCCCAGCTGAACCTCAGTTCAACCGCCCTCACCACATGCGGCACCGGTAATCTTGCCCCGGCATTGTTCAACATCATCCCGCCATTGTCGTTTCCCGTGGCTATCAACGACTCGGCATTAACCCCCGAAGACACGCCGGTTGCGATTCATGTGCTGGTGAACGACACCGACTGCGACCACAATATAAACAGCGGCAACCTAAACATCGTTTATGGTCCGCACCACGGAACGGCAACGGTACTGCACAGCAGCGGGTACATTCTCTACACGCCTGCAGCAAACTACTACGGCCCCGACACGCTCCGATACCGGATCTGCGACTTCGACAACCAGTGCGACACGGCCCTGGTATTCATCAATGTACTGCCGGTGAACGATCCGCCGCGTGTCAGGAACGAGTATGTCTCCCTTTGTGAAAACACAGCCATTTCGGGCAACATACTGTTCAATGATGCCGATACTGTAGAAAATACCCCAATGGTCGCCAGGGTCCCACCGGTTGCGGGCCCTGCCCACGGCACCCTTCTTCTAAACACGGATGGCTCCTATACCTATACGCCGCTGATCGGATTTACCGGGAAGGATGAGGCCGTCGTACTCGTTTGCGACAGCGGCTATCCTTTGCCCGCCCAATGCCTTCCCGATACTATTTTCATCACCGTGACCGGGATCATCCGGGCCTTTGCCGGTGATGACCAGCAGGTTTGCAATGCTTTGGCCGTTAACCTTACCGGGAGCCCTCCCGCGACAGGTACCGGGAACTGGAGCCAGCTTTCAGGACCGGATACAGCTACGATCACCCCCCAGGGGAGCGCCATTGCAACTGCCGGCGGGCTGATCCCCGGGCAGTATATGTTCCTCTATACCATCACGAACGGCGATTGCAACTCGTCCGACACCCTCGTGGTGAACAACCTGCAGCCTCCATCCCCGGCAATTGCCGGAGCCGGGCAGCAGCTGTGCCTTCAGGGTACCGGCACGGCTACAACCCATTTTGGCGCCACCCCGCCTGTTATTGGATCGGGCTCCTGGAGCCAGGTCGGGGGACCAACAACTGCATTTCTTTTCAACACCGGAGATCCCAATTCCCTTGTCGGCAACCTTGCTGCGGGAGATTACCGGTTCAGGTGGACAGTCACCAACAGCGTCTGCCCGGCGGTTTCCGACAGCGTGCTTATCACCGTCAGCCAGCGGTCGGCCGTGAATGCCGGTGCCGATTACAGCGGCTGCGGGTCACAGCCGGTCAGCATCACGGGATCTGCTGCAGACAATTATATAACCCTCTCCTGGATTACCACGGGCAACGGCCTGTTTGACAATCCGGGTCTGCTGCATCCCGTATACACACCCGGCACGGCTGATACCGGCGAAGGCACGGCCCGGCTGATCCTTACGGCAACCTCATCTGCCGGCTGCCCGTCAAGTTCAGATACCATGGTGGTTGTACTTTCGAAACCCCCGGTTGCCATTGCAGGCCCCGACAGTGCCACATGTTCTTTAATCCCTGTCATGCTTCCGGGTGCCAAGGTCCTGAATTCCGGTAGCATAACATGGACCCACAACGGGCCGGGGCTGCTTGCAGGTGCAATGACCCTGGCGCCGGTTTACTCACCTGCAGCAGGCGAAGAGGGCACGGTCAAACTGGTTTTAACAGCTTACGGCACGGCCGGCTGCAGCCAGGTTTCGTCTGCCGACAGCCGGTTGCTCATGGTATACAATCCGGTGACGGCGGATGCAGGGGCAGACCAGTCGATCACCGCAGGGAAGGCAGCCACCCTGGCGGGTTCCGCCATGGCGGGCTCCGGGAATTACTCGTTTGCCTGGGAACCGGCACGGTTGTTTGCCGACAATACCCTGCCGCAGTTGGTCACCTTTCCGATTGACAGCACCACAACCTTTGTACTGTCGGT
>JBAXFZ010000289.1:0-5895 GCA_037139685.1 Bacteroidota bacterium | reverse complement strand
CATTTTTTCCATCCAAGGTTCAGGTTGACGCCCCCGGTTTTCTCCGTATTCGCAGAGGAGAAGCGTCCCAGCAACCCACCGTGAACCTCAGTTTTCCCCGTTGATGAAAGAGCAGGGTCGCGGGTAATAAAGTTGATCACGCCACCCAGGGCATCGCTGCCATAAATGGTAGACCCGGGCCCGTAAAGGACTTCTGTCGCTGCCAGCCCATTTGGATCAACAGTAATGGCATTTTGCAGGTGGCCGGCCCGGTAGATTGAATTATTCATACGGACTCCATCCACCACCAGCAGCACCTTGTTGGCTTCAAATCCACGAAGAACCGGACTTCCTCCTCCCATCTGGCTTGCCTGGGCAAAAACCTGGCCGGTTTGCTCCAGCATGGTGACGGCATTCTGCGGGTTCTGAAAACTTATATCTTTTGCCTGGATCACCTCAATCTTATATGGCAGGCCTGATCTCATTTCCTCTGACCGGTTCCCGGTAATGACCAGCTCATCAAGTTTGATAACGTTCTCGGTAAGGTAAACCGGTTTATTGGCGGGCAACATTGATTTTACAATCTTTAAATTCTGAAACGCAACATGGGTGATGAAGAGTGAATCATTTGCCCCGAAGTCAGATAAATCGGCTGTTCCAAGGTCGCCGGTTGTTACCATGATGGTTTTTGCTGCATTCGAGATATGGACCTGGTTTACGGGCTGCAGGTCCGATTTATCGAGGACTTTTATTTGCTGGCCCTGTAAGGCCCCGGCTAAAATGAGTATTACGGAAAACAGGGTTATTATTTTTTTCATATGGAATTGCTCTTTAAATATTTATTAAAATTGAGATAGACTGGTCTGCAGCCGGTAAAAATGCATTTCGCTTCCCGGTATTGACCGGAAGCAAGGTAAACCATCGGTTTACCGAAATGATAATTCAGATGGAAAGTTTTTCATTCGGAAACGAACGATAACCGCAAGGCAAATTCAACACATCAACTTTTAGAATTGAAACAATTGTCTCAATTCGCACAAATGGTGAATCCTGTTATGAAAAACTATCGGAAGCGGAGAATCAAACCTGGTCAGCAGATTTAAAGAAATCACGACATCAGGACAATTCGGGAGGAGGGCTCCAGGTAGGAAGCTGTAAAGTAAGCAGGGGAACCGAAACATGAGGAAAGGTCACTTCAGCAATCGTAATATTTTCAGGTGTCACCGACGGGTCGGGAAAGGCAATCTTGATAACCTGGTCCCATAATGACAGGTGGAGTTTGCGGATATGAGCCTTTTTCAAACCGCTATAAAGCCCGTCCTCCTTCACATCATGAAGGCAGATAAATAACCGGGCCGGCCCCTGGGCAATCTCACGCACCACATCATAATGCATGCCCATATATTCAATTTCCTGGCTGTCGGTCCGCTTTAAATCGCGGTTATGTTCTGCGTTCGCAATTTTGAGAACAATCATGCTGACAGGTTCCTTTATGACAACTTCATGCATCTCCCTCCTGATAATATATTTATCCATTTCAAAAAGGATATAATACCCCATTGAATTGAACAGGAAGAACAGGAGTAAAATGAAGGAAATGCTTTTTTTCAAATCAAGAGGTTTCATCAGGGGTCGGCAAAGATAAAGAAATTTGCCTATCCCGGGCATTGTAAGTTCAAATCCCCTATTTTTGTGTTCTAAACCCGGCTATGAATCCACTCAGAATTTCTGCAGTATCTTACCTGAATACCTTTCCCTTTGTTTACGGGCTGAAAGAATCAGGGATACTAACCAATTTCACGCTATCTCTGGAGGTCCCTTCGCTGTGTGCCGAAAAACTAAGGCAGGGCCAGGCCGATATCGCCCTGGTGCCGGTAGCAGCATTACCCGGGATCAAAACGTTTCAATACATTTCCGACTATTGCATCGGTGCTGTCGGGGAGGTCAAAACGGTCCTGCTGCTTTCCAAAGTGCCTTTAAATAAAATCACCCGTATCTATCTTGATTTTGATTCGCGTACCTCCGTCGAGCTTGTAAAGGTGCTTGCGAGCCGTTACTGGCGGATTAACCCGGGGTGGCAAAACCTTGAATCGGGCCAGGCGGACTCACAAAAAGACATTGAATCACTGGTTGCCATTGGTGATAAAACCTTCCGGATCCGGCAGGATTATCCCTATGTGTATGACCTTGCAAGCGAATGGATCAATTTTACTGGGCTGCCCTTTGTTTTTGCGGCATGGGTTTCAAGAATCCCCATCCCGGGGGATGTTCTGGATATGTTTGAAAGAGCCATTCAGTTCGGAATAAGCCACAAGCCCGAATGCATCGATTATTTCCGGGACCGGTTGCCGGCCTGCGATAACTGCCTGGAATACCTGGAGAACAATATTTCCTATGAATTCGATGCCCGGAAAAAGCAGGGGTTGGAGCTGTTTTTGAGCTGCCTCCGATAATCCAACAGTAAGGATTATCCGCTATTTTTTTGTCGGCAGGCCTCGCTGTTTGGCCATATCCTCAAGCCTCTTCTGAAAACCTGATTTTTTAACCGGTTTTTTCCTGTTAGCCTCGATCTGCAAATGAAGTTTCTTCTCGTCGATGGTCGCCCTGATGATGTATATCTGCGCAAAGGTGAGCAAATTGGCTAAAAGATAGTAGTAGCTCAAACCTGCGGAGTAGTCGTTGAACCAGAACAGGAACATCACCGGCATCATATACATCATGGTTTTCATGCCGGGCATCTGCGATTGCTGCGACCCCATCATCTGGTCGTTGATACGGGTATAGATCACGCTCGATATAGTCATCAGCAAAGCGAAGAGGCTGACATGGTCTCCATAGAAAGGAATCGAGATGCCGCCCGGGAAGGTCCATATGGAATCATAAGAGGACAGGTCGGTAGCCCATAGAAATGATTGCTGCCGGAGTTCGATTGAAGATGGAAAAAACCGGAACATGGCAATAAGAATAGGCATCTGCAGCAACAATGGGATACATCCGGCCATCGGGTTTACACCAGCCTTCTTGTAGAGTTCCATGGTAGCCGACTGTTTCTTCATGGCATCCTCCTTTTTAGGGTACTTCTTGCCGAGTTCGTCGATCTCAGGCTTTAGGACCCTCATTTTTGCAGAGGATTTGTATGTCTTGAACGCAATCGGGAAGAGGATGGTTTTCAGCAGGATGGTCAGGATCAGGATGATGATCCCATAATTCCAGCCAAAATTCCCGAAAAATGTAAATACCGGGATAACGGCGTAAATATTGATCCATGCCATCAGGAAAAAACCCCAGCCAAGCGGGATCTGCTTTTCAAGATCCTGGTTGAAATGTTTTAACCCGTAATACTTGTTAGGGCCAAAATACATCGACATTGAGACTGTTTTGCCATCCTTGGGAATAAAGGGAATCCCAACTTCTACAGCCATTGATTTCAGGTGATGGTTCCCTGCCGGGGTTGCAATGCTTAACCGCGGTTCGCTGAAAAAATCATCGGAAATAATGGTGCTCGAAAAGAATTGTTGTTTAAAGGAGACCCATTTTATGCGTTCATTTTTAAGGATTTTCTCTTCATCCTTGGTTTCAGAAAGGTTATCCACCTTGTCCTCTGCATACTTGTAAAACAACCCTGAACTCATCCGCTCCATTTTAACGCTCTTTTCCATGCGTTTCAGGTTATCGCGCCAGTTGAGGACAAGGTACTTGGTTGAAGGATCCATCGCATCGGCCATGTTGACAAACCTGACAGAATAACGGAGCATATATTCATTCCCCTTCACGGTATAGATGTATTCAATATACCTGGTGGGATCAATTGTTGAATCAGATCCTGCAACATAAAGCCTCATGCCAAACCTTAACGAATCCTTACCGGTAACCTTCAGTGGGCCCTGTACCGGGGTTTTTGAATCCGGCATGAATGGCTGAAAATAGAGCCTGTTGGTGTTGATTATCCTGTTGTTGGAGAAAAACGACAGCCCGAATTGCAGCGAATCCTTATCCATTAAGACAAGCGGGAATTTATCCCAGGTGAGGTAATCTTTAAGCTCCACGTAGGATATCTTCCCGCCCAATGAAGCAATCTTAAGTTTAAACAGGTCATTTTCAATGCTGTAAGCAGTATCCTTACCTAAAGCTGCCATGGAAAACACCCCAAGTTCATCCTTCAGCGAAAGCCGGAGTACTGCGAGGGAATCGAGTTTCCCGCCTGAAGCAAGAACCTTCTCCTTCTGTCTGGCAACAGCAACGGCACGCTGCCTGACAACAGCACTGCTGTCAGAATCACGTCGCACCTGGTTTACAAGGTTGATTGAATCGGATTTACGTTTCTGCTGCAGCATCTGCTCTTCCGAAGGTCTCGTGAGATAGCTGTAGGCAATGAAAATTCCAAAGATCAGGACTAAGCCAATGATGGTATTTTTATTCATAGCGGGTAGTGGAAAAATGGGTGCAAAGGTACGAAAATGTCATTATCTGTCAGCGTATTCCTTTGCTGCTTTAACAAAACTAACAAAAAGCGGATGCGGACGGGCCACTGTGCTCTTATATTCAGGATGAAACTGAACACCAAAAAACCAGGGGTGGTCGATCAGTTCAATGATTTCAACAAGGTTATCCTTTTCATTCATCCCAACGGGCCTCATGCCTGCCTTTCGGTAGAGTTCCATGTAGTCGTTGTTGAATTCATAGCGGTGACGATGTCTTTCAGTGATATTTTCCTGCTGGTAGATTTCGAAAACAGGGGAATCCTTTGTCAATTTGCAGGGATATGACCCCAGGCGCATTGTGCCTCCCAAACCGGAGATCTTTTTTTGCATCTCCATCATGTCAATCACAGGGTGGGGCGTTACTTTGTTGAATTCGGTAGAATGGGCACCGGTCAAACCGAGAACATTCCGGCCAAACTCGATGACGGCACATTGCATTCCAAGGCATATGCCAAAGAAGGGAATTTTATTCTCCCTGGCAAATCGTATGGCTGCAATCTTCCCTTCAATGCCACGCTCACCGAACCCGGGAGCTACAAGGATACCGTCGAGTTTGCCAAGTTTTTCGGCCACATTCGATGCATCAATGAATTCTGAATGAAAGGTCTGCACCTTTACGCGTACGCCGTTGGATGCGCCAGAATGAATGAAAGACTCGTTGATAGATTTATAGGCATCCTTCAATTCCACATATTTCCCCACAAGGCCGATATTCACCTCGCTTGAAGGGTGCTTCATTGTGTACAGGAACTGTTCCCAGTCAACCAGGTCGGGTTCCTGGTCACACGGCATCTTGGTCTTCTTAAGAATTTCAATATCAAGATTTTCCTCTCTCATCAGGATGGGGACATCATATATCGATTCGGCATCGATGCATTCGATGACCGAGGTTGGGCTGACATTGCAGAAAAGTGCAATTTTATTCCGGATCCCTTCTGATAAATGTCTTTCGGTGCGGCAAACGATGATATCTGGCTGAACTCCTGATTCCAGCAGGGTCTTTACCGAGTGCTGGGTTGGTTTTGTTTTTAATTCACCGGCAGCAGCCAGGTAGGGTACAAGGGTCAGGTGAACCACTACGCAGTCCCTGCCAAGTTCCCACCGTAACTGTCGGACAGCCTCAATAAACGGGAGGGATTCAATGTCCCCGACTGTTCCTCCGATTTCGGTAATGATAAAATCATAGTCACGGCGGTTAGCCAGGAG
This sequence comes from Bacteroidota bacterium, assembly GCA_037139685.1. GTDB lineage: Bacteria > Bacteroidota > Bacteroidia > Bacteroidales > FEN-979 > CAIVAT01. Next base: position 229 of record JBAXFZ010000289.1, on the reverse strand, counting down.
TTTGATACGGTATTTTATCTCGTCCGTAATATGCGGGATAACCTGTACCGTCTCGCCAAGATATTCGCCCTTGCGCTCCTTGGTGATCACCGACTGGTAGATCACCCCGGTGGTCACATTGTTGGCCTGGGAGGTAGGAACATTCGAAAACCGCTCGTAGTGGCCCAGGTCGAGATCGGTCTCAGCACCATCCTCGGTAACAAAACACTCACCATGTTCATATGGGTTC
>JBAXFZ010000288.1:0-5939 GCA_037139685.1 Bacteroidota bacterium | reverse complement strand
ATAAAGGGTACCGCCAGGGGACTAAACAGGTACAGTACAAAGGCTCCTTTGTGGGATATTTTCCTGCAGATAACCCGAAATACTCGATGATTGTTGTGATTGTCAACCCGAGAAAAGGAAAATATTATGGCGGTGCCGTTGCTGCGCCTGTTTTCCGGGAATTGTCCGACAGGCTATACGCAATCCGCCCCGATATTATGATTCCCCTGCCCCACGATTCATCTTCATCCCTCTTCCCATTTGCCCAGTCAGGCAACATGAAGGATACGGAAGATGCATTCACCTTCCTGGGCATGCCTGTAAGTCATGACGGGAGTATTTCAGCCTGGGGCCAGCCTGTTGCTTCGGGTGGTAAACTGGTCCTGACATCAACGCCCATATCACGCGGAACGATGCCGGATGTTTGCGGAATGGGATTAAAAGACGCTCTGTTCCTGCTCGAGTCGAGGGGGCTGAATGTAATTGTAAACGGAAGGGGTACCGTTGTGAGGCAATCGCTGAACCCTGGACTCAGGGTTTACAAGGGAATGCCGGTTGTGATCGAGCTCCAGCTGAAACAAGACAAACCCAAAACACAAGCGTGATGCAGCTAAATGAACTCATCAAAAATACAGCAGTCAGGTCTGTTACCGGTCCGGCCAATATCGCGGTCACCGGGTTGCAGTTCGACTCACGCATGGTTAAGCCCGGGAACCTGTTCTTTGCCGTACGCGGAACTATCACCGATGGTCATGACTATATTGAAACAGCTGTGAATAACGGAGCAACATCCATAGTTTGCGAGGAACTGCCCGCTATCCTGAAAGATGGAGTTTGCTACGTATGCGTAAATCAAAGTAACCTTGCAATGGGAATCATTGCGTCCGGATTTTACGGAAACCCGTCGGAGAAGCTGAACCTTGTGGGGGTCACCGGGACAAACGGGAAAACCACCATCGTCACACTTCTTCACCGGCTTTTCTTCGACCTGGGATATGGCACCGGGCTGATTTCAACCATCATAAACAAGATCAACATGACCGGGGCGGCCGCCACGCACACCACTCCCGATCCGATCCGGCTCAACGAACTACTTGCCGCCATGGTAAAGGAGGGTTGCGAGTATTGTTTCATGGAGGTCTCCTCCCATGCCATAGACCAGCAACGGATTGCAGGACTTACCTTCAGGGGAGGCATCTTTACCAACCTCACCCACGACCATCTGGACTATCATAAGACTTTTGAAAGCTATCTCCGGGCGAAAAAAACATTTTTCGACAATCTCCCTGCAGGAGCCTTCGCACTGGTTAACAAAGATGACCGGAACGGCAAGGTGATGGTGCAAAACACTGGTGCATCGAAGTTTACATACAGCCTCCAGTCGATGTCCGATTTCCGCTGCAAAATCCTTGAAAATGAATTCCAGGGATTGCATCTCAGCATTGAAGGGCTGGAGGCATGGTTTAAACTGATCGGCAGGTTCAATGCCTCAAACCTGCTTGCTGTTTTTGCAACAGCAATTTTGCTGGGCCAGGAAAAGACGGAGGTTGTTACGATCCTGAGCCGCCTTGAACCTGTCGATGGCCGGTTCAACTACATCAGGTCGGCTAGCCAGGTCACGGCAATCGTTGATTATGCCCATACACCCGATGCGCTGAAAAATGTGCTTGAAACCATCAACACCATCCGGGGGCACAACGAACAGCTGATCACGGTCGTGGGAGCAGGCGGAAACCGCGATGTCACAAAGCGGCCGGTGATGGCAGGAATTGCATGCAACCTTAGCAACAGGGTAATCCTTACCTCCGACAACCCCCGCAATGAAGAACCATCGGCCATCATTGCCGATATGTTAAAAGGTGTTGAGATGCACCAGTCAAAAAAGGTTCTGGTGATTGAGAACAGGCTTGAAGCCATAAAAACGGCATGTGCACTGGCAAAGCCAGGAGATATCATCCTGGTGGCCGGCAAAGGACATGAGACCTACCAGGAGGTCAGGGGTGTAAAACACCATTTTGACGACCGCGAGGTGTTAAGTGAAATTTTCGCAAATGATAATATTGTAAATCCATAAGTCTATGCTCTACAATTTATTCATATGGTTGCACAAATCCTTCGATATTCCAGGGACCGGGGTATTCCAGTACATCTCCTTCAGGGCTGCCGCTGCCCTGATTACCTCCCTTTTCATCACGATGATCATCGGGAAAAGGCTTATCAACTTCCTCCGCAAAAAGCAGGTGGGTGAAACAGTGCGAGATCTCGGGCTTGAAGGACAGAACCTGAAACAGGGAACACCTACCATGGGGGGATTGATCCTGCTGGCTGGAATTCTCATTCCCACACTGCTCTTTGCGAAGCTCAACAACATCTATATTATACTGGTACTTGTGGCGACTGTCTGGCTGGGATTCATCGGCTTCCTGGATGATTATATCAAAGTCTTCAAGAAGGATAAAAAGGGGCTGCCAGGAAAGCTCAAGGTGCTGGGGCAAATCGTGTTAGGACTGATCGTCGGGTTCACCATGTATTTCAGTGACAACATTGTCATCCGTGAAAGGATCAAGCAAACCGCCTATGTTCCCACGACCGATGTTTTTACGATGGAGTCGGCCACCGACAAATCAAAAATGTATTCAAAAACCCCGATCAAATCGACCAAGACAACCATCCCGTTCATCAAAAACAACGAATTCGATTACAGCTGGCTTGTTTCATGGATAGGACCGGGGGCGAAAAACTGGACCTGGCTGGTTTTCATTCCCATTGTGATCTTTATCATCATCGCTGTTTCAAACGGGGCAAACCTTACCGACGGGCTCGACGGGCTTGCCACAGGCACCTCCGCCATAATCGGGCTCACCCTGGGGGTGCTGGCCTATGTCTCGGGTAATATCGTATTTGCCAACTACCTGAATCTCATGTATATTCCAAATACGGGTGAGTTGGCAATCTATATCTCGGCTTTTGTAGGGGCATGTATCGGTTTCCTCTGGTACAACTCCTTCCCGGCACAGGTTTTCATGGGCGATACGGGGAGCCTTGCGCTGGGTGGCATCATTGCGGTCTTTGCAATCATGATCCGCAAGGAGATCCTTATCCCCATATTCTGCGGGGTATTCCTGGCCGAGACACTCTCGGTGGTTATGCAGGTAACCTGGTTCAAGTATACAAAACAAAAGTACGGGGAGGGACGACGGATTTTCAGGATGTCTCCCCTGCATCATCATTTCCAGAAGCTGGGCTATCATGAATCGAAGATCGTGATGCGATTCCTGATCGTCGGGATCATGCTGGCAGTCTTAACAATTGTCACACTCAAACTAAGATAAAAACCATGACATTAGAAGCATTGGCGAAACAGGGACAAACGACAGTCTACAACTCACTGGTAGCATCCATCGGTCCGAAGATCCGCGAAATCCGCAAGGAATATATCAAGGAGAGCTTCTATGGCTTCCAGCAGGTGGAACACAGGCTCGAACTTGTGGCTGTGATCCACGGCATTGAATTCATCAATGATTCAAAGTCAACAAATATCAACGGCACCTGGTTTGCAATGGAAAGCACCTCCCGGCCGGTCATCTGGATCGTGGGAGGAGTTGACAGTGGCAATGACTATTCAGTTCTGCGCCACCTGGTGAGGACCAATGTCAAGGGGATTATCTGCCTTGGCAAAGACAACGGCCGCATTCATGAAGCATTCGACCAGTTCAACCTGCCCATGGCCGATGTCCTTACGATGGATGAAGCCGTTCAGTCGGCATATTATATGGGCGACACAGGCGATGTGGTCTTGCTTTCACCTGCCTGTGCCTCTTTCGACCTGTTTGAAAATTATGAAGAGCGCGGAGCAGCTTTTCGTTCGTCGGTTAAAAACTTATAGACATGGCACCAATGCTGAAATTTGTAAAGGATATCAAGGGAGATAAAGTGATCTGGATCGTGGTGGTCATCCTTTGCATTTTTTCATTGCTGGCAGTCTACAGTTCAACCGGTATGCTTGCCATGAAGAAACAACACGGCAATACCGAATACTACCTGTTAAAACATTTTATGATCCTGATGTTCGGGCTTGGGCTGATGTATATCACTCATATTATAAAATACACCTATTATTCGAGGATTTCCCAGATCGGGCTGTTTCTTACCTTCCCGCTGCTGCTGGTAACCCTGATTTCGGGAACCCACCTCAATGAGGCTAACCGCTGGCTCACAGTACCGATTGTGAACCTCACTTTTCAGAGTTCGGATGTCGCGAAACTCTTTCTGATCATGTACCTGGCAAGGGTTTTAAGTAAAAAGCAGGAACTGGTCCAGGATTTCCGCAAGGGGTTCCTGCCTGTTATCATCCCGGTTGTACTGGTAACGATACTGATCCTCCCTGCAAACTTTTCAACAGCTGCCATTTTATTCGTTACCTGTATCGTGCTGATGTTCATCGGAAGGATAAGCCTGAAATACATGGTATCTCTGGTATTGCTTGGTTTACTGGGCATTGTCATGATCTATTTCCTGGCCACCTCATTTCCGACCCTCTTTCCACGCGGAACTACCTGGGTTTCCCGCATCAACCATTTTGTCCACAAAAAGGAGGCCGACCCTGATGCAACATTCCAGGTTGACCAGGCGAAAATTGCCATCGTCCAGGGAGGAATCTTGGGGAAGTCGCCGGGGAAGAGTACCCAGCGCAACTTCCTGCCTCACCCCTACTCGGACTTTATCTTTGCCATTATTATCGAGGAATATGGCCTTATAGGCGGCACTTTCGTGCTGTTATTGTACCTGACCCTCTTTTTCAGGGTCATACGGATTGCCAGTAAATGCCAGGGTAATTTCGGCTCGCTGCTCAGCATCGGGATCGGGTTCAGCCTGGTCTTCCAGGCATTCATAAACATGGCGGTGGCAGTAAACCTGTTCCCGGTAACCGGTCAAACTCTTCCATTGGTCAGTATGGGAGGCACTTCTATCTGGTTTACCAGCATATCCATCGGTATCATACTGAGTGTCAGCAGGGTCACGGAAATCGAGACCAAAAACGGAACAGAGGTCGAAATCCTTACGGAACCGACCCTTAATATCAAACCCCAAACTGTGCCTGCAGTATGAATCGAATCATCATCAGCGGAGGAGGTACCGGCGGCCATATTTTCCCGGCCATTGCCATTGCCAGCGCGCTCAGGTCAAAACTGAGCGGGGCCGAGATCCTTTTCATCGGGGCCAAGGGGCGGATGGAGATGGAAAAGGTGCCGGCCGCGGGTTTCAGTATCGAGGGGCTTACCATCAGCGGTTTCCAGAGAAGGCTGACCTGGAAAAACCTCACATTCCCGTTTAAGCTGATCGGGAGCATGCTGAAGGCCAGGAGCATCATCCAACGGTTCAAGCCCGATGTGGTAATCGGCGTAGGCGGCTACGCAAGCGGCCCGACACTCCGGATGGCTTCATCGATGGGCATTCCGTGCCTAATCCAGGAACAGAATTCGTTTCCTGGTGTCACCAACAGGCTTCTTGGAAACCGGGCACAGAAAATATGCGTAGCATACGAAGGGATGAGCCGGTATTTCCCAAAGGAGAAAATTGTGATGACCGGGAATCCCATCCGGGGTGAGGTGGTGAACATTGCAGGCAAGGAGGCTGAAGCGTTCGGTTATTTCGGGTTAACCCCGGCCCGGAAAACCCTGCTTGTCATCGGCGGCAGCCTCGGGGCAAGAACGATCAACCAGGCCATCCTCAAATTCGTCATTGATTCAGGTGTAGAACAGGATATCCAGATCCTCTGGCAAACAGGAAAACATTATTTCGAAAACATCATTGCGCTTTTTCCCGATTCCGCATTTCATCCTTCTGAATCAAAATCCCGGGAAGAAGAAACCGCATCCCGCAAAATCAGGATGGTCATCCTGCCGTTTATCGACCGCATGGACCTGGCCTATGCGGCTGCCGACCTCATCGTTTCCCGC
>JBAXFZ010000287.1:0-5947 GCA_037139685.1 Bacteroidota bacterium | reverse complement strand
CCCCTGAATTTTTCAATGCCTCTGCCACCCTCGACAGGATCGACAAATGCATCGTGCTTTTCGGCTGTAGCGCCTGTAAGGGGCAGGAACCAGTGCGTATAATGCGTTGCGCCTTTGCTGATGGCCCAGGCCTTGATACCCGCAGCAACCTGGTCGGCAATCCGGCGGTCAATCTTCTCTCCTTTTTCGATAGAATTCATCACCTGGCTATAGGCCTCCTCGGTAAGATACTCACGCATGGCGGCCTTGTTGAAGGTAAGCTCTCCAAAATATTCTGAAGCCTTCTGATCGGGGTAATTAACTATATGCTGGTGCCTGGTCATGGCCAGTTCAAGTGCACGAAAACGTAGACTATCCATATTTGATGAATTAATTATTAAATTAACAAACTATCAACCCGGCTCAATTATTGCCCCGACACCTCCATCCCTGACTTCTTCCTGAACAGGAGTAATCCGGCAAATGTAATAAATCCATTTAAAATTAACAGCTCAAAGCCAAAGCGATACCCATGGAAGATATCAACAGAGTACTCACTCAGAAAATAGCATATCACCGGAGACAGCAGTGCGATCAGGGGAACCCAGCGATCGTTGACTTCAAATTTTGTGAATAACCCAAAACTGAAGAGGCCGAGCAGGGGTCCGTAGGTATATCCGGCCACGGTGAACAATTTATCGATTACGGCCCTGTCGTTTATAGCCCTGAATAAAACAATTACCACAAGCAAAATCATGGCAAATACGATATGCACCCGCTGCCGGATACGTTTCTTCTCGTGTTCTGTCAGCCCGTTTTTTTTGTTAATCCCCAGGAAATCTATGCTGAAAGATGTTGTCAGGGATGTCAGTGCCCCGTCGGCGCTGGGATAGGCTGCAGAAATAAGCCCGATGAGGAACACAAGGCCTGCCACAGGGCCCAGGTGACTGATGGCGATGACCGGGAATAGGTCGTCGGTCCTGCCCGGCACATGAATCCCCTTCGCCGAACTGAAGAGGTAAAGGCTGGCACCCAGGAATAGGATCACAAAGTTGACAAACACCATGATCGCGGTAAAGGTAAACATGTTCTTCTGTGCATCCCTGAGTGAACGGCAGCTGAGATTTTTCTGCATCATCTCCTGGTCAAGGCCGGTCATGACAATTGCAATAAAGGCCCCGCTGAAGAGCTCTTTCACGAAGAAACGCTTGTCGCTCCAGTCGGTAAAAACCATTTTCGAGTAGGTACTTTCATATACACGGCCCACCATCTCCCCGAGGTTCAATCCCATGCTGCTGATGATCAGCCAGATTGAAAGGACAAGAGAAAGCAGCATAAATGTGGTCTGGATCGTATCGGTCCAGATAATGGTTTTGATTCCACCCTTAAATGTGTACATCAGGATCAGCACGATGAAAATAAGGACTGTCATGAAGAAGGGAATATGCCAGGCATCGAAGATAAAAACCTGGAGCACATTAACCACCAGGAACATGCGAAACGATGCCCCGATCACCCGCGACAGGATGAAGTAAAAGGCGCCTGTCCTGTATGACCAGAATCCGAACCGCGTCTCCAGGTATGAATAGATCGAAGTGAGATTCAGCCTGTAGTAGAGTGGCAGCAAAACCGTTGCAATGACGGTATATCCGAATACATATCCGATAACCACCATCATGTATGAAAAGCCTGCCGTTCCAACCCATCCCGGCACCGACATAAAGGTCACCCCCGACATTGAAGCGCCGATCATGCCATAAGCAACGACAAACCATGGCGATGCCTTGTTTCCGAGGAAAAAACTGCGGTTGGTCGATTTGCGCGCCGTCAGCCAGGTAATGACAAACAGGAGCGCCGTATAGGTCAGAAAACAGAGTAGAATGATGGTTGGACTCAAGGGTGGAAAAGGTTAAGGTTATTAAAAAAGTAGCGAGGCAGCGAAAATAAAATGCAAAATGCAAAATGCAAAAATCAAAATGCAAAGAACAAAATGTAAAATGCAAAATGCAAAATGCAAAATTTATTTAAGTGCATGTGCAAGGGTGATGAGGTCGGGGCAGAGGTAGTCGATTTGCCGGGGATTGCTGCGGGCAGCGGCGGGGTCGGCGGAGATGAAAACTGTTTTCATACCCGCACGTTTGCCGAATATCATGTCGGAAAGTGAATCGCCTGCCATGAGTGAACGGTTAAACCGAAGGTCAGGAAATTGCCTGCGTGCCATCAAAGCCATCCCAACGTTGGGTTTGCGCATGAGAGAACTATCCTTGTGCAGATGCGGCGAAAAATAGACGGCATCTACCCTTCCACCTGCAGCCCTGATTTCATCTGTCATCCGGTCATGAATAGCCTGCACCTGGATTCCGGTCATCAGTCCTTTCCCCACCCCCTGCTGGTTGCTTACAACGATAATCCTGCCAAAGAGTGTTGAAAACATCCTGGCAGCCTCCATTACCCCGGGTAAAAATTCAAACTGATCCCATGACTTTACATAATCGTCCACTATTCGACGGTTGATAACGCCGTCGCGGTCAAGGAACAGGGTCCAGGTCCGGTCAATCTTTAAATCCTTCAAATTCATGCTGTGCCTTGTTATAGTCTTCCGGAATCCCGATATCGAGGAAGTATGCCCCTGACGGAAAGCCGAACAGCTTAGAATAGGGAAAATAGCGTTCGAAACACTCCTTTTCAATGGAGAATCTTCCCCTGAATTCCGGTTCCATCAGGAACAGTTTTTCTATAATATATACCCCTCCGTTGATAAATCCGGGACCTGACTCTTCATTTTTCTCGGCAAATCCCGTGATCCTCCTGCCCCGGTTGACCGAAACCCGTCCATAACGGCCGGTATCACCGAGTTTGCGCAGGGCCAGGGTTGCGTCGGCCCTCTTTTTCAGGTGAAATTCCATCATCGACCGGTAATCCACCCTGAAGATGCTGTCGCCGTTCAAGACCAGGGCCCGTGGTTCGCTGATTTTCCAGAGGGCAAGACGTATCCCTCCCCCGGTGCCAAGCGGCTCGGTTTCCACGGCATAGTCAATGTCGAGGGTTTTGTACCTGTTGTTGAAATGTGCTGAGATAATTTCGTGCTTATACCCTACCGAAAGCACGGCCCTTGAGACACCCTGCGCAATGAGATAGTCGAACAGGTATTCAAGGAAAGGGCGGTTGTTGATTTGCGCCATCGATTTGGGAACATCGCTGACCAAAGGTTGCAGGCGTGTTCCGAATCCCCCGGCCAGGATAACTGCTTCCACGGTCAACCCTCTTTTGGGAACAGTGTGGATTCGACCAGTTCACAAATGATATGACCGATCATTATATGCGATTCCTGGATCCTGGGGGTATCCTGCGAAGGGACGTTAATCAGGAAGTCAGCCAGGTCGCGCAGCTTCCCTCCCGATTCCCCGGTCAGGGCAACTGTGATGATATCCAGCTCCTGGGCCATCTCAAAGGCACGGATGATGTTCTTTGAGTTTCCGGATGTGGAAATCCCGACCAGAACATCTCCTTTCTTGCCAATGCCCTTCAGCAGCCGGGCATACACCTCATCATAGGCATAATCGTTTGCAACGGCAGTAAGGTAGGATGTGTTCACATGCAGGGCCTCCGAAGGCAGCGGCGGGCGGTCGTAATAAAACCTGCCTGAAAATTCGGCTGCCAGGTGCTGGGCATCCGCCGCACTGCCGCCATTTCCGCAAAAAAGCACCTTGTTCCCCCGCGAAAAGGCGTTGGTGCAGGCCACTGAAACCTTCCTGATCTCACTGATGAGATAGGAATTTGTCATCAGCTTTTGTTTAACGTCAATTGATTCCTTTATCGACTCTATGATGCGCATCGTATATCTGTTGTTTATTGAATGGTTAATTCTGTAAATTTTACGCTCACCCTAACGGATTGTAAATTTAGGGTGAAATATCTGCATTTACAATGTTCATGAAAAACCCGGATGACAGGCATGCAACTGCAAGATGATCCCTTTGCAGAAAACAACTGTTAACCATGGAAATTATAATTTCTCCCAATGAACGATTTCCTCCAGCGATTTCCTGACAAGGTGCCGGGCCCGGTCATCGGGTTCCCTGCCCGGGTAACCCAGGGTAAGATATATTACAGGTTCCATATTGGCGGGCAAATTTAGTATTTCGCCGCACTGACCTGCATCAAAATTGCATATCCAGCAGGTGCCAAGTCCCTGTTCTGCCGCTGCCAGTGTCATATGGTCGGCAATGATGGCGGCATCAATGTCAGTATGGTCCTTTCCGTCACTTCGCTTCCAGCCGTTGTTATGGTCGCCGCAGATGACAAGGATTACGGGGGCCTGCAGGAAAAAGGACCTGGGGTATGTAGAGGCCAGGCACCTGCGCATCTCCGGATCCCTTATCACCACTATGTGACAGGGCTGAAAGTTTGCCGCCGAGGGTGCTATTCGTCCGCATTCAAGCACATAGAGCAATTTTTCATCCTCTACCGGCAACTCCAGGTAGTTCCTGACTGAATAACGCGATTTTGCCAGATTCAAAAAGCTGTTCATTGAAAAAATATTTTAAATCGTTTCCTTTGTTCCCTGAATAGCACTTCCGCGCCTCCGGCGCGGAAAAAAACGGGGGAACCGATATTTTTAACTACAATCATTTCACTACTTCGGAGTTCAGGGTTATTATGATACCTGCTATGTCCGTCATTTCGCCATTTCGCTATTTCACTACCTCAAATGGTCCACGTCGCGAGTCCCTTCGAGGTAAATTCATACCTTTTGGTCTGTCCGCCGAATTTATTTAATGCTTCAATTACCCTTGACCGGTTGTTGCCGGGGCAGTAGAAAAACATAAATCCGCCGCCGCCAGCACCTGAAATTTTGCCTCCTGTGGCACCGTTTTTCATGGCCGTTTCGTAAATCTCATCGATATAGGCATTGCTGACACCTTCGGCAAGGTTTTTCTTAAACTGCCATCCAAAGTCGAGGATTTCACCGATCTTATCCAGTTCACCCATCAGGATGGCCTCCTTCATGAGGATGGCCTGCTCCTTTAGCTTGTGCATGGCCTCCAGCGATTTTGCATTTTTCGCCAGCACATTTTTAGTTTGCTGTTCGATGATTTTCGATGACAACCGGCTGGTTTCCGTATGATACAGGACCAGGTTATGGGCCAGTTCATCAAGATACTTTTCCCTTATCCTCAATGGGTTTACGATAACCTTATCCTCCTTGAAAAATTCCATGAAATTCACCCCCCCGAAGGTTGCAGCATACTGGTCCTGCTTGCCGCCGGCCATACCCAGGTCAGACCGTTCAATCTCATAGGCAAGATGCGCAAGGTCATAATCGCCCATCGGCAGGTTGAGCCATTCGGCAAAAGCCCCGACAATGGCAACCACCAGCGTTGAGGAGGTTCCCAGCCCCGATCCCGGGGGAGCATCCACATAGGTGGTCAGTTCAAAGGAAAGCGGCCTGTGTGTATAATCGCGGACAATCCGGTTATATATCCCCTTATGGAGGTCAAGATTCCCGTCGATAGCCAGCTGGTCGGCCGTATCAAGGGTATAATACTCTCTTTTATCCTCCGAGTTGAATACGATGGTCCCATTGCTGGTGGGCCTGATACTGGCATAGGCATACATGCTTACAGTGGCGTTGAGGATAGCGCCGCCGTAAAGCTCCGAGAAGGGAGCCACATCCGTACCGCCTCCGGCAAGGCCGAGGCGCAGGGGTGCTTTACTTCGTATTATCATTGAATAAAGGTAAGATGTAACTAAAACAACAGTTGGTGCAAATTTACAGGAATATCAGTTTGATTAACTGGTTTGATCCATCAAATTTCACCCGGTAAGGTGATACCTGTTACGGTAATGCCAAAAAGACTGGTGTAACCCTGCATTACCTTGTGACATAAAGGCTTCCCGGTTTGTTCGGGAGATCGGAGAGAGGGCAATTACAGGAGGCTGTCAATGGCTTTAACCATGTTTCCCC
>JBAXFZ010000286.1:0-5954 GCA_037139685.1 Bacteroidota bacterium | reverse complement strand
AGGGCAGACCCTTCTTGTCAATGTAATTGTAGAAGATTTTACTTGATTGCTCCAGGTAGGAGTTTTTGACCGAAAGCAGGAAGGTCGCACTGGCATCGTCATCGTTCTTAGGCTTGTGCAGGGGGCCTTCCAGCAAAGCCTTGGCCCCGAAGGTGCTGATGTCGAACTTCCCGGCCAGGCGGTTTTTGTTTCCGTCGCGCGTCGATACATCCATCACCGACGAGAGACGCCCGCCGTATTCAGCCCCGAAGCCTCCGGTGTAAACGTCAACATTTTTAAGGATGTCAACATCAAATACCGAAAACAGGCCGATGGAATGGAAGGGATTGTATATGATCATTCCATCGTAAAGCACCTTGTTCTGGATAGGGGGGCCGCCGCGGATATACAACTGACCTCCCTGATCGCCCGAAAATATTACACCCGGCAGTATCTGGAGATACTGTGCCAGGTCGGGCTGACCGCCGATTGTGGGAATTGATTGAATCTCCTTCGGTGTTATCTTGATGATGCTTGTTTGAGTTTCCCTGACCTTGTCCTGGCGGGCAGCGGAAATATTGATCTCATCTAGCTGAACTGTTGATTTGGTAAGGTATAGTTTTTTTGAAAGCAGGTCGTTGGCCTTTATGTTGACCTCCATTTTAAGCGTGTCAAAACCGACATAGGTGACCATCAGGAAATAGTGGCCGGGCGGAATTTTTGTGATGGCAAAATAACCATTTGCATCGGTAGGGGCGCCGATTGAGGTCTTTTGGAGGTAAACATTTGTGAAGAGCACGGGCTCACCGGTCTCCTGTTCGTAAACAAAACCGCGGATGGATCCGTTTTGTGCAACAGTCTCCTGGTGCCAGACCGCAAGAGAAAATGTAAGTAGAAAATATACGGAAATAACTTGGTATAGCTTCATGGGGCAGGTTGATAGAATTGTTTTGAACCAACAAAATTAGTCATATTCATCGAGGAAAAAAAGTAAAATCGGTAGGCCTGATAATTACGGAGTTTAGGAAAATATTCTTATTTTTGTCCAAATTCAACTACCATTGAAACTACGCTATGCAGAAGTTATTGTTATTGGGAGACGAGGCAATTGCACAGGGTGCGCTTGATGCCGGCATCTCCGGCATCTATGCTTATCCGGGCACTCCTTCCACTGAAATTACCGAATTTGTTCAGAACTCAAAATTTGCCCACGACAACCATATTCATTCGAACTGGTCGACCAATGAAAAAACAGCCATGGAGTCGGCCCTTGGAATGTCGTACGCAGGGAAGCGCGCGATGGTCTGCATGAAGCACGTCGGGCTGAATGTTGCTGCCGATCCCTTTATCAACTCAGCCATTACAGGTGCCAATGGCGGGCTCATAGTGGTTTCGGCCGATGACCCCTCGATGCATTCTTCGCAGAACGAACAGGATTCAAGGTTTTACGGAAAATTTGCACTCGTTCCGATTCTTGAGCCCGGCGATCAGCAGGAGGCATATGATATGGTTCAATATGGTTTTGATTTTTCTGAAAAATACAAGGTACCCGTTTTGATGCGTATTACAACCCGGATGGCCCATTCGCGTTCGGGAGTGGTCAGGTTGCCGGAGACAAGGAAACAGAATGAACTCAAAATGCCGTCCGATCTCCGCCAGTTTGTTTTGCTGCCCAATATTGCCAGGAAACGGTATAAAAACCTGCTGAAGGACCACAGTGCCTTTGTCGAGGAGTCGGACCGGTCGCCATTCAATAAATATTACGAGGGAAGTGATAAATCTAAAGGAATAATCGTTTGCGGGATTGCCTATAACTACCTGCTTGAGAATTATCCTGACCGTAAAATACCCTACCCTGTGCTGCATATAGGACAGTATCCCCTGCCCCGCACCATGGTTGAGAAAATTGCGGATGAATGTGAAGAGATCCTGGTTATCGAAGATGGTTATCCCATGGTAGAGGAGCTGTTAAAGGGTTTCCTGGGGCGCGGGATCAGGGTTAGCGGCCGTCTCGACGGAACATTGCCCCGCGATGGCGAACTTAACCCAAACATCGTTGCCGTTGCACTTGGAAAAACCGACACATACGGTTTGCCGGTTCCTGATCTCGTTGTTGGCCGCCCTCCCTCGCTTTGCAGCGGCTGCCCGCATATCGATTCCTATTACGCACTGAGCGAAACCCTCAGCAACCTTTCGAATGGCCGTGTCTTTTCCGATATCGGATGTTATACACTGGGGGCCTTGAAACCTTACGAAGCCATCAACTCTTGTGTCGACATGGGGGCCTCCATAACCATGGCAAAGGGGGCTGCCGATGCCGGGCTGATCCCTTCGGTGGCGGTTATTGGTGATTCAACCTTTACCCATTCGGGGATGACCGGGCTCCTGGATGCCGTGAACGACAAATCGCCCATCACGGTGATGATCCTTGATAACGGAACTACCGCCATGACAGGAGGACAGGATTCGCAGGCATTCGGGAAAATTGAAGATATCTGCAAGGGACTGGGGGTAGAGGAGTCGCATATCCGGATTTTGAAACCTTTAAAGAAATACCATGAGGAGAATGTAGCCATCATGAAGGAGGAGCTTGCCTACCAGGGAGTTTCAGTTATCATCCCCCGTCGCGAATGCATTGTAGCAATTGATAAACGGGTCAGGGAAAAATTAAGGAATAAGTAAATTTACCTTCTGATGAAAAAAGATATTATTTTTGCAGGTGTTGGTGGCCAGGGCATAATCTCCATCGCTGCCATCATCGGCTATGCAGCACTGGAACAGGGAATGTTTCTAAAACAATCGGAGGTTCATGGAATGAGCCAGCGCGGCGGGGATGTCATGTCAAACCTGCGTATCTCCCACAATGAGATAGCCTCTGACCTAATTCCGTTTGGCCAGGCCGACATGATCATCTCGATCGAACCGCTTGAATCGCTCCGGTACCTGCCATACCTGTCGGCCGAGGGATGGGTCATTACAAATACCCGGCCATTTAACAACATCCCGAATTATCCCGATCCTGAAAAGATCATGGAGGAGATCATGAAGGTACCTCATCATATTGCGCTGGATGCGGATGCCACCGCAAAAGAGGCCGGTTCAACAAAGGCCGCAAACATCGTAATTCTCGGCGCAGCATCCCCTTTCCTTGGGATGGCCTATGAGAAAATTGAAGATGCAATCCGCTTTACTTTCCGTAAAAAGGGAGAGAAAATCATTGAACTTAATTTAACTGCTTTGAAGGCTGGCCGAGATTTTGCAAATAACCATATGTAATTAATTCGTACCTTTGCACGCTTTTATTTTACAGAAACATACAAAAATGAGGATTTTACAGCGAAAATTAGCCCATTACACCGAACCGCAGAAAGTGGAAAAGATGGGGATTTACCCGTTTTTCAGGATGATTGAATCAGATCAGGATACCGTGGTTAAAATGAATGGGAAAAAGGTGCTGATGTTTGGATCAAACAGCTACCTTGGATTGACGAATCATCCGAAGATCAAAGAAGCTGCCATCAAAGCGACTGAAAAATATGGCACAGGCTGTGCCGGTTCACGTTTTCTTAATGGCACGCTGGATATCCATATTGAATTAGAAACCAAACTGGCTGAATTTGTCGGAAAAGAGGCGGCCCTTGTTTACAGTACAGGTTTCCAGGTCAATCTTGGGGTCATTCCAACCGTTACGGGGCGCAACGATTATATC
The DNA here is from genome assembly GCA_037139685.1 of Bacteroidota bacterium. Classification (GTDB taxonomy): domain Bacteria; phylum Bacteroidota; class Bacteroidia; order Bacteroidales; family FEN-979; genus CAIVAT01. Next base: position 2,266 of record JBAXFZ010000286.1, on the reverse strand, counting down.
CTGATCGACGAACTTGACCACGCTTCGATCATTGAAGCCACACGGTTGTCTTTCGCCAAGGTGCTGAAATTCCGTCACAACGACATGCACTCCCTCGAAACCATCCTGAAGCGGTGCGAACCCAGCAGGATCAAACTGATCGTGGTTGATGGCGTATTCAGTATGGATGGCGATATCGCCAACATGCCCGAAATTGTCAGGCTGGCTGAAAAATATGAAGCTACCGTCATGGTTGATGACGCCCATTCCATCGGCGTTTTAGGTAAAAACGGTTCTGGAACTGCCAGCCATTTCGGTCTTACCGACAAGGTTGACCTGATCATGGGGACCTTTTCGAAATCACTCGCGGCCCTGGGTGGCTTCATTGCCAGTGATGTTGAAACCATCAACTATATCAAACATCACTCACGCACCCTGATCTTCAGCGCCTCGGCAACACCCGCCTCCGCCGCTGCCGTGCTTGCTGCGCTCGAAATCATCAAAAGTGAACCCGAACGGATTGAAAATCTCTGGGATGTCACCCATTATGCCATTGATAATTTCAGGAGACTGGGATTCGATATCGGCAACACGGTTACCCCCATCATCCCGCTGTATATCCGCGACAACCTCAAAACGCTCACAATCACACGGATGCTGCTCGATGAAGGAATTTTCGTAAATCCGGTGGTCGCCCCGGCTGTCAGTAAGGACAATACCCTGATCCGCTTTTCGCTCATGGCCACACATACCAGGGCCCAGGTAGATATTGCCCTGGAGAAATTTGAAAAACTGGGGAAGAAACTCCATATCATTTCAAAATAGAGCTGATGACAAAAACAGATCAGATTGAAGTTGTAAAAGTATCTACCAAAAAGGATCTGAAACGATTCATAAAATTCCAGTACAAGCATTATAAAGGAAACCGGTTTTGGTGTCCGCCCGTCAGGATGGACGAAATGAATACGCTGAGCAGGGAGAAAAACCCTGCTTTTGACTTTTGTGATGCCGAATACTGGATTGCATACCGTGGCGGGGAGATCGTCGGGCGTATCGCGGGTATCATCAACCATAAAGCAAACGAACGGTGGAATGAAAAGCTGGTACGTTTTGGCTGGATCGAATTTATCGACGACCCCGAAGTTTCACGGATACTCACGGAGACCGTTGAGGAGTGGGGGCGTTCGAAGGGAATGACGGGAATTCACGGCCCGCTGGGATTCTCCGATATGGATTACGAAGGAATGCTTATCAAGGGGTTTGACGAACAGTCGACCCTGACATCGATTTACAATTACGCTTACTACGTTCAGCATATGGAGATGCTTGGCTTCGGAAAGGCAGCCGACTGGGTGCAGTATGAATTTGAAATTCCCCCCTCCATACCCGATAAGGTTGAACGGCTGTCGCTGCTGGTCCAGGAGAAATATAAACTCCGGATTGTAAAGGCGAAAAAGGCTAAAGACCTCCTGCCGTATGCCCCGAAGATGTTCCGCACCCTGAATGCTGCCTTCAGCGATCTGTATGGTTATACAGAGCTGTCGCAGAAGCAGATGGATATGTATGTCAAATCCTATTTCGGTTTTATCCGCCCCGAATTTGTTTCATTCGTGGTTGACGAGCAGGACGAACTGGTTGGATTCGGGGTCTCCATGCCATCACTCACACAGGCTTTGCAGAAATGCAACGGGAAACTCTTCCCGTTTGGGTTTATTTACATCCTGCGGGCTATCAGGAAGAACAATGTCATCGACATGTACCTGAACGGCGTGCGTCCCGATTACCATGGAAAGGGAGTGAATTCCCTCTACTACAACGAAATGCATCGCGCCTATATCAACTATGGTATTAAAAAGGCCATTACCAGCCCGCAGCTTGAAGACAATGCCAAGGCCCTTACAATCTGGAAGAATTTCAATGGGCGGCAGCATCTGACAAGAAGGTGCTGGAAAAAGGAATTTTAATGGCGAATATCCTGATCACCGGGGCCAGCGGGTTTATCGGCAGTTTCCTGGTAGAGGAGGGACTCAGGCAGGGTTACCGGGTCTATGCCGGGATTCGCAAAACGAGCTCACGTCAATACCTGCAGGATCCGCGCATTCAATTCATCGAATTTGATTTTTCTGATACGGCCAGGGTGAGGGAGACCCTCGAAACCTGCCGTGAAAACAACATCCGCTTTCAATTTGTCATTCACAATGCCGGTTTGACCAAAGCCCGTAAAAAAGATGATTTTTACAGGGTTAACTGCCTCAATACCGTTCATTTTATTGAAGCCCTCATACAG
>JBAXFZ010000285.1:0-5958 GCA_037139685.1 Bacteroidota bacterium | reverse complement strand
ATCTCCAGCTCATGCCGGATGCGTCTCCGGGCCTCGGCATGCCCCTTCCCGTAACGGTACTGAAGCCCGTCCATGGCCAGTTTCTCCAGCAGGATCAGGTCGTCGTAACGCTCACCTGTATAGGTCTTCTTGTTTTTACACGACTTGAAGTCGAAATCGATGGAACAATCCGCCATGATCTTCTCCGTATTCCGGGTGATCTCCGGGAAATCGCGGCAGGTGTCCAGGAGCTGGCCGACCGGCTGCATGATCTCATCGGGAGGCGCTACCTGGCCAGGCCCGAGCCGGCTCAGCAGCACGTTGTGATCAACCGCGCGGAAATTGCAGTGCAGTTCATACTCCTGCCTGTTGCGGAAGGTGACCGGGGCCATGAGCACCATCCGGGGAATGAGGTCGCGGTGGCGCGACAGCATCAGCGGACTGAGCTCTGAAGGACGGATACCAATCCAGGACTGACGATCGAGGGTTGACGGTTGACGGTTTTCGCCATTTCGCCATTTCGCCGTTTCGCCATTTCGCCATTTCGCCGTTTCGCCATTTCGCCATTTTGCCGTTTCCCCTCCGGGAAAGGGATATATCCAGAAGACCTGGTCCAGTTCGGGCGCCCGCACGGGGAATGGCTGGTTGTTCAGGTTATGGAAACTCAGAAATTCATTCAGCTCACGGAATCCTTCATTGCTCTTTGCCAGGCCGGTGTACAGGTACTCATCGCCCTGCCGGAACTCGATCCCGGCAATGGGCTGGATCCCCTTCACCCTGCTGGCCGCAACAAAGTCCATGATCCCTGTGGAGTTGTTGATATCGGTAAGCGCCAATGCCTTCACCCCGCACCTGGCCGCCTCCTCCACGAGGTTGTCAACGGAGATGGTGCCGTAGCGGAGGGAGTAGTATGAATGGGAGGAGAGATACATGGGAAATGGCGAAATGGCGAAATAGCGAAATAGCGAGGTAGCGAAATGGTGAAACAGTTAACCGATGATCACATTCTAATCATTTTTACGACTACAATATAATCATTATTTTCAACAAAACAACATCGGTTTCGCAATTGACATACAACATACCTGTTTTTCACACGCGCTTATGATTACAACCATTTCGCTACCTCGCTACCTCGCTGTTTTTTCATTTTGTGATAACGCACTTTTCGCTACCTCGCTATTTCGCTATTTTTTATTTAGCCCTTTCATGCATAATTTTGAATATTATGCTTTTTAACGCTAATTTTACATTAAAATCGCAACCATGATTTCAGCCTCATTTATTACAGCGGATATTGTGAATTCAACGCAGCTGTTCTCAAGCAGGGAGATGGAGCGACTTGCAGGTGAAATCGGGCAGATTTTAACTGCCGGGGGGGCAGTTTTCAGCTTCAACCGCTTCGATTCTTTCCAGGCGATGCACCGGGAACCGTTAAAATCGCTTGAGCTGGTCATGCAGATCAGGTCGGCGGTGAGAAAGTTCAGCAGCCAGAAACCCGATATCCGGATATGCCTGGGCCTTGGGTATGCAGATCCGCAGATCAGTGATTTCACATTCCTGAAGGATGACCTGCTCTTTACCACCAGACGTGAGTATGACAAAATGTTGCAAGACCGGCAATGATTCAAAATCATCGTGACGGACAAGGAGGTGAACAGCGGGCAACCCGGCTTCACCGCCCTCGGGCTCTTCCTTGATTTCCTGTTTCGCCGGTTAACATGCAAGCAGGCCGCGATACTGTCGGATCTGCTGAAGGGATATCCGCAGACGGAAATTGCAAAATTGCAGGAGAAGAGCCTGCCTACAATCAATAAACAGATCAGGTCCCTTTCGTGGGAAAATTTCAGGACAATCAACAGTTTATATATGGACCTTATCCAGCAAAACAGCCGCCATGCAGTATGATTTGTTACTGAAACTCATTGTCGCGCACATGGTCAGCGATTTTTTTCTCCAGCCTGCTGCGTGGGTCCGGTCAAGGAATCACAACCATTTCAGGGCCTGGCAGTTATACCTTCACGGACTTATTACCGGTCTTACAGTCATCCTCCTGTGCGGGCTTAACCTGTGGTTCATCGCGATCATCATCACCCTCAGCCATGTGATCCTCGACGGGGCCAAATCATTTCTGAAACAGAAAACCATCACCTTTATTGCTGACCAGGTGCTGCATCTTGTCATCCTGTCCGCCTGCTGGGCCGTGTATACCCGGGTGGAGTGGAATATTCCCGCCGTGGTTGCCTTATACCGGGATCCGGGAATCTGGCTGTACCTTACCGCAGTCCTTTTCCTGACAATACCCTCCGGCATGCTGGTGGGCATGGGAACAAACCGCTGGAGAAAACAACTCAGCGGGCTTAAAGCCGGTTCATCGAGCCTCGACCGGGCCGGGATGCTCATCGGGATCATTGAGCGCCTGCTGATCTTTTACCTGGTTCTTGAAGGAAAATTTGAAGCCATCGGCCTGCTTATCGCGGCTAAATCACTGCTCCGTTTCAATGAGAAGGAGCGGCCAGAGGAAAAAACCGAATACCTTCTTGTCGGAACCCTCATCAGCGTTGCCATCTCAGTCGGAACAGCCCTCATTATCACAAAAATCCTATAATATTAGCCCCTATTAGCTAATATTGATATAATTAGCCTTTATTAGCTAATATTTATACAATCAGCCCTTATTAGCTAATATTTACTTGATTAGCCTATCATAGCCAAATATCCTGATCTTGGCCTTTTGATGCCCCATTCCCGTTTTGGATTCCTGCCATGCTGATAGATCACCGTCATGGGTGATACATGAAGACAAATGATCCCGGCAGGAGGAAAAAGAGGCCACCGGGTCATGAAAAGCATGCCGGGCATGTACAATTTTCCTTAATTTCGCCCCGGCAACTGTTTCCGCAGCCCGGGGTTTCCAGGTTACGGGGTGTGCATCCTGACGGTCCTAAATCAACATTTATGAAAAAACTGGTTTTCCTGAGCGGTCTTTTGTTCCTGGTAACATTCCAGGCACTGGCCTGTACTACCGCCATCATCTCCGGCAAATTCACCAGGGACGGGCGCCCGTTGCTGTGGAAAAACCGCGACACGCAGGACCTTGACAACAAACTGATGTATTTTACCGATGGCAGGTATGATTACATAGGACTGGTGAATTCGAAGGATACTTTAGGAAAGGAGGTCTGGATTGGGATGAATGCTGCCGGTTTTGCCATCATGAATTCGGTTTCATACAACCTGAACTCCAGGGAAGAGGCGGATGCCGGGATAAACGAGGGGCGGGTGATGAAACAGGCGTTGCAGCAATGTGCCACGGTTGCCGATTTTGAAAATCTTTTGAAGAATCTTCCGTCACCCTACGGCCTCGAGGCCAACTTCGGTGTAATTGATGCACAGGGGAACGGGGCCTATTTTGAGACCTCAAACCGCAGTTTTTTCAGGATCGATGTGAATGATCCTGTTGCAGCGCCAATGGGATATCTCATTCGCACCAACTATTCGGTCACCGGCCACCCCGACCAGGGGCAGGGCTACATCCGCTATCTCACTGCCGAAAAACTGTTTTACCAGGCTTCGGCAACAAACAGCTTCACCCCTGAATTCATTTTACAGGATGCCGCCCGTTGCCTCTTCCATTCCCTCACCGAAACTGATCTAAAACAAACACAGACCAATGCAAAGGAAAAGTTTGTCTGGTTCGCCGATTTCATCCCCCGCTACTCCACCGCTGCTTCTGTAGTGGTTCAGGGTGTAAAAAAGGAGGAGTCGCCCGCCATGATGACCATGTGGAATTTGCTGGGGTTCCCGCTCTGTTCGGTTGTTTACCCGGTCTGGTTTAATGAAGAACACTGCCTGCCCGGACTGCTGCGTGCCGGCCAGGATGGTTACGCCCCCCTGTGCACGAAAGCCCTGGCATTAAAAGATCTGTGTTTCCCGATCAAGCGGGGTCATGGCAATGATTACCTCAACCTTCCGGCGCTTTTCGACAGCCATGGCAGCGGCATCATGCAGCAACTCGCTCCTGTTGAAGAGCAGCTGTTCGCCGAGACAAAGGAGAGGATGAACGCATGGCGAAAATCCCCGCCTGCCGCAGGTGAAATCAGGCGATTCTACGAAATGCTCGATGCCCGGATTACCGAAGCCTATCACCGTTTGTTCAGCCTCTGAACCCATTTCGCCATTTACTCACAACCACATTTATTTTTTTCGGGTGTTCGTGATTGCTTCGCAATTCGCCATTTCGCTATTTCGCCATTTCGCCATTTTTTATGGCCACCCCCCTCCTCACGCTCTGCTGCCCGTACTTTCTCCTGATCCGGTCAAGGGCCTGGTACAGGTTGATCATATGTACATTATCATCGAACATGTTAAGCTGCGGGTTCCCTGAAACAAGGTTGCTGAAGCGTACGCCTATGAGGCGGATCAGCATGCGGCGCTGGTAGATGCGTTCGAAGAGATCCTTCACCACCGGGATGAGCTGGTGGTCGAACGCAGTGTAGGGGACATGCTGCTGAAGGGTGTGGGTGTCAAAGTTTGAATAGCGGATCTTCAGGGTAACACAGGAGGCAAGTTTCTGCTGGTCGCGCAACTCGAAAGCGATCTTTTCCACCATCTTCACCAGGATCTCCTTCATCCGTACAATGTCGATGCTGTCCTGCTCGAAGGTCGTTTCAGTACTCACCGATTTGGCTTCATGATAGGGACGTACCGGTGTGGTATCGATGCCGTTTGCCTTCTCCCATATCACCAGCCCGTTTTTTCCCATCACCTTTTCCATCATCTCCGCCGGGATGTGGCTCAGGGTGTCGATGGTCACGATGCCCATGGAGCGGAGCAGGCGGTAGCTCTTCTCCCCTATCATCGGGATTTTGCGGATCGACAGGGGGGCCAGGAAGGGCTGTACGGCATCGCGGTCCACATACAGCTCCCCGTTAGGTTTGGCCTCGCCGGTGGCGATCTTTGAAACGGTCTTGTTCACCGATAACCCAAACGAGATCGGCAGTCCCGTATTCCTGATAATCGCCTGCCGCAGCTCATGCGTCCATTTCATGGTGCCGAAAAAACGGTCCATCCCCGTCACATCAATATAATGCTCGTCGATCGAGGCTTTTTCGTACACCGGGGCCCACTCTGCAATGATATCCGTTACGGCATGTGAATATTTGGAGTATCGTTCCATGTCGCCCCGCACCAGGATGGCATCACGGCAAAGGGTCCTTGCCATCTTCATCGGCATGGCCGAATGGATCCCGAACTTCCTGGCTTCGTAGCTGCAACTCGCCACCACCCCCCGGTCGGAGGTGCCGCCAATGATCACAGGCTTCCCCGCCAGTTCAGGGCGCAGCAGGCGCTCGACAGAGACGAAGAAGGTGTCGAGGTCAAAATGGACGATATTGCGGGAGGTGAGCATAAATAGTGAAATAGCGAGGTAGCGAGGTAGCGAAATAGTGAAACAGAGAGGTAGTGAAATATAGAAGGCAGTTTAGGTTGAGGAGGTTCTTTTGAGTTTTAATTTTTTCCTGATGGAGGAAAAAATTTTCATTAATTCTTCTGCTTCAGCAAGTAGTTCTTTCGCCTGTAACGTATTAAGAACGCTCACCTCCATAAGAAAATCAATCCAGAACAACGTCTCATCAATTTCTTCCACGACAATGCAAATTTTCGAATAATACTCGGCTTCAGACCTTCCCCTTGTTGCCGAGAAATAATTCGCGGCAACCGATGAAGAACTCTTTACCAATTGTTTAACCGGAATCCTGCCGAGTTCATTCAGTTTTACCGTGCCTAAGACTTTAAAGACCCTGATCGCGTAATTCCGTGTCCGGGTTCTCATGATCTGGTTAAATTCGTTGATATCACACTTTTTCATTTGATTTTTTTTACTGATTAATCCGGTTTCATACCAACAGGTAATACATGAATCCTCACTAGTGTCTATTAAAAAATGTTAAAAAACATTGAACTCCAATTGCAGCTGCC
>JBAXFZ010000284.1:0-5981 GCA_037139685.1 Bacteroidota bacterium | reverse complement strand
CTCGATCTGCCTGATGAGATGTTTTTCCTTCAGGTTGATAATGGCGATCGAGGTGCCGGCCTTGCCTGCACGCCCGGTACGCCCGCTGCGATGCGTGTAGGCTGAAATGTCGTCGGGAAGCGAATAGTTGATAATGTGGGTGAGGTCATTTACATCGAGCCCGCGGGCGGCAACGTCGGTGGCTACAAGCAACTGCACGTGACGGATCCTGAATTTCTGCATCACACTGTCGCGCTGCACCTGTGACAGGTCGCCATGGAGTGCCTCTGCATTGTAACCATCGGCAATGAGCTTATCGGCTATCTCCTGGGTGTCGATACGGGTGCGGCAAAATACGATGCCATAGATGGAGGGGTAGAAATCGACGATACGTTTAAGTGCCGTGTATTTATCTTTTGCGTGGACGGTATAATAGAGGTGCTTGATATTCTCAGCGCCGGAGTTTCGGTTCCCGATGGTGATCTCGACCGGGTTGTTCATGTATTTTTTGGCAATTACGGCGACCTCCCTTGGCATTGTAGCGGAAAACAGAAGGGTGCTGCGGTTTTCGGGCACCTCTGCCAGGATTTCGTTAATGCTGTCAAGAAATCCCATGTTGAGCATCTCATCCGCCTCGTCGAGAACCACCGAATGAACGCTGCTCAGCTTGATGGCCCTTCTTCCCATCAGGTCGATCAGACGCCCGGGTGTTGCAACCACGATCTGGACCCCTTTTTTAAGAGCCTTGATCTGTACCTCCATACTGCTGCCGCCATAAACGGGAAGTACCTTGAGGTCATCAATGTATTTTGCAAAATCGTTCAGGTCACCGGCGATCTGAACGCACAATTCACGGGTTGGACACAGGATCAGCGCCTGCGGTAGGTGGTTGTCGGTATCGGTTTGCTGGATCAGCGGCAGGCCATAAGCTGCGGTTTTGCCGGTCCCGGTTTGTGCAAGCGCTACGATATCGGTCTTCACGCCAAGCAGCAGCGGGATAACCTTTTCCTGTACAGGCATTGGAACTTCAAAACCAAGATCCACAAGGCCCAGCACAATCTCTTTGCTGATGCCCAATTCTTCAAATGTTGTCATGTATTTTTTTTATTGTGTGCTTTCGGGATTTCCGGGATGTGCTCAAACCAGGTGCAACCTGATGGAAAGGCGTGCCGTTGGCAAGATGCCTGTTGATTGTGCGGGTGGGAAATGCTAATTTGATTAAAATGACCTTAAACACTGATTATTACGCGGCAAAGATACGCCTTTATTTCGGATTTATGCTTTCAGATATTCTTCGGGGAATCTGAAAGGAGGGCTGATAAATCCTACCGGACAGATTATTGCCTGAAACCTCGACCGGAAAAGATCTGGATCGGAGTGAATTCCGGCAGCAAATGGCTGTAAATACGAGCTTTAAACAATATAACTATATGTTAAGCAGTCGTTTAAAAATATTAGTATAATAACATTCCAATATGTGTCAAATTTGTTGAAATAATAAATATATGAGCAGGGTCACCTGGAAATTTCGCAATGAATAAAAAAATTCCGGAATTGCTCGTTCGGGTTGGATTTAACATCCTGGAGGCGGATGTGCATGTTCAGCTGCTTTCGCAACCGACATCGACCGTCTGCACGATCTGCAGGCAGATAAATAGGCCTGTGGTCAGCGTTCAGAAAGCGACCGGTTCTCTGCCATTAATCGTCATGGCATCCTGGATATTTCAAAATAGCGGGATAAGCCGGGCTGCCTTTGTTGACCGTTTTGCCCGAACCAGTCATCCCAACTTTATTTAAATCGTTTAAATAACACTAATTGAATTTTATTTATTATCTTTGCTCTCTCAAAAAGAATAAATTATGTTGATAACGTTCGCAGGAATAGGCGTGCTTGTGGTTTTGATCGGATTGCTGATCCTGAATGCCCGGAAGCGCATGAAGAGTTTAAAGGATGTAGTGGAGAGCGAAAAAATCAAGGTCTTTACCGACCAGAATTTCCAGAATAAGATTAAGACGGGCACGGTCCTGGTCGATTTCTGGGCGGCCTGGTGTATGCCGTGCAAAATGATGGTCCCTGTTCTGAATGAGGTCGCCGAGGAGTCAAACGGGAGGGTTACCATTGCCAAGGTCAATGTCGACGAGCAAAAAGCAACTGCAGCCAGGTTTGGTATCCGCAGCATCCCTACCATGATCCTGTTCCGGAATGGCAAGGAGGTCAAAAGGATCGTTGGTGTTAAAACAAGGGATTACCTATTAAAAGAGCTTGACCGCCTGACGAGTCTTTGAAAGAATACCGAACGGGCAATGGCTAACTTGTTGCCGTCATCAGGAAAACCGGGTAATCCTTTGTCTCATTCTCTGAAATTGCTTTGTGCATTACAAAGCAGGGTTCAATCCTGAAGGCTTGAAATCCCTGCTCAAGGAGCATCTTTTGCAGGGAGCCGGGATCAAATCCATGATGCACATTTGTGGCGCCATCATGAAATGAGCCATCCTCAAGGTAAAGGTCGGCGATGGCCAGTATGCCTCCCGGTGCCAGCAACTGGCGGAATGTGGTTAAAATTGCCTTTACATCCTTGATATGATGAAGCACCATCTGGCTGTAAATGATATCAAATGGTTCGCCGGTGTACCGCTCAGTTTCAAGATTTAAAAAGAGGGTCCTGAATTTTAAATGGTCATCATTTTCCATCTTTTTTTCAGCCATCTGCAGCATTTCCACAGAACTGTCGATGAGGGTGATTTCCGAAAAACGCTCCTTCATGTAAAAACTGAGCAAGCCGGTGCCTGCACCGAATTCCATGGCTTTCATCCCCGGCCTGCTGGGAACCATTTTCTGAAGTTGGGCGGCCACTGCAACCGTACGCTCGAGGTGCATCTTGTTTTTGTCCCAATCCCTGGCTTTCTGGTCGAAATCATTCATATTAAACAGGTATATTAATGTTTGTAACAGCCCTCATGCGCCGTGCACGTTTGTTCATTGTCGGTTGCAGTGCCTGCCAGGTATGAAAGAACGGCTGTTTCGGCATCTCCCTGGAAACCTCTTATAACTTCAATTCCGCATTCTTTCAGATGGTTGATGGCGCCGCCTCCGATATTCCCGGCAAGCATGACAGAGACTCCATGTTCAGCCAGGACCTCTGCTATACCTGACTTGCAGCCGCATCCCTCCAGTGAAGGGAGCTGGCTGACCGATACTATTTTCTGATCGGTGGAGATTGTGTAGACAACAAAGGCTTCTGAGTGGCCAAAATGACCATTTACAAGGCCATTTTGAACAGGTAGGGCAATATTCATTCGGTTCCGTTAGTATTAAGAAATAACTGGTGATGATAACTATTTTCTCGAGTCATTTTGTTTCCGCATTCAGGGCAATCTGTTAGCCGGCAAGGGGTGCCCGGCTGATGTGGTATTTTCGCATTGCAGTTCCTGCAAACACAAAGGTCTGTTTCTTCATCTGATTTCAGGTATAATGTTTTCCCCGGTTTTGGCAGCAGCGGCCTTATCTTGTCAGATTCGCAATGTGAACACTGTAGAAGTGCAGTTTTACTGGTAAGGAGTTTGAAGCAGGCTTCACAGCGGTACCAGAATTCATCCGTATGAAAATCACCCCCTTCAATGAGAATTGGCTTTCCCTCAACAAAGGCCATCGCGATTGTGCGGCGGGCTTTCTCACATATACCTGTCAGGGTAGGACGGGAAACTGACATTTTCTCGGCTGCCTGGAACTGTGTCATTCCTTCATAATCCAGGAGCCTGATTGCTTCATATTCTTCAAATAGCAGGATTACCGGAGCCAGGTCTGAATTGGGGATTGGTGTAAATCCATCGATCAGGGGAGGCTAGGCAACGTTGCGTGTTATTTTAGGTCGTGACATCCTGCAAAAGTACTGATATTTACGAACCTATGTTCGTAAATATTTATTTTTTTAGAATGACCTGAACGGTGACCACCACCCTGACATGATCAAGGGTTTGATCATTATGAATGGCCGCCGATGATAATGCGCATGATTTTGAGATTGAGAACAAAGAACCTCACAACCTGCCATGGGAAAAATTTGCGCCAGAATCGTGTCGAACTGGTCGGGCTTGGCGGGCAGGTAATCTCCTTTGGGCCGGTGACTGTATTTTTTGATTGCATAAATGGTGGCTTTTTAAGGCGGATAGGAAAAAACAACAACAGGGGCAGTTATTCAGGAATAAGGAACCAAAACGGTCTTGCCTTGGCTTTGTAAATAAACAGGTAATGCAGCAGCAGCTTAACCCAGTGGCCTGCCAGGCCGGGTTCGCCAACGGTATATTTCAGATCACGCCCCCATTCCGGGTAGCGCTTGTAATCGGGTACAATCGGGAATACAGTCATGGAGGCTGCCATCCCGTCACGAATTCCATAGCCTGACGAAATGATGCAGGCAGCGCCCATTTTTGCCATCGAGGCCTTGTGGGGTGAATCCTGGCGGTTATTCCTGATCCTGTCGACGATATTCAGTGCCACAATTTTGCCGATAACACCTGAAGGCATGCCGGTCCGTGGGGCAGTAGGAAATATAGCCAATCCGCTCTTGCTGCTCCTGGGTTGTGAAATCGGGTGGGGAACGGCGAAGGCGATGCCTGCGGCAAAAATATTGGGGTAAGCGGGAGATTCATAAGTGGAGGGCCAGTCCCCCGCACTCCATTCTGCATATGGCCGGCTGGTATAGTCTGCATCAACCTTCATAAACCCGCTGGGGGCAAATAGTTTTAAGGTAATGTCTTCACCGTTGCGGTCATAGGCCTTCATACCTGCCCCGGCAAAGGAGGGGATGAGCATGGCAAAATCGAATTCCTGCACATGCTGTTCGCCATCAAGGGTTTCGTACAAGGCTTTTCCCTCTTCCACCCTGACAACTCCGGCTTTTGTAATCCAGCGGATCCCATATTCGGCAAGGATGGATTCTGCAAACACGCGGGTGGAGGTGACATAACCTCCTTTTTTAATGAATGCGCCTCCCATTCCGAAATCACCGACCTCATTTTCGTTCGTAATCCAGGTAATCTCAGCCATATGGTTCAATTTGCGCTTGGAGATTTCAAACGCAACATTCAGTGCATATTCAAATGCAGCACCCTGGCAAGTGGCCGTTGGATGACCTGTCCCGATAAGAAACCGCTGTTTTTCTCCCCTGGCCATCTTATCCAGCGACTTCTCCAGGTTTTGCCATGCCTCTTCTGCATGAGGATAGGTGCAAACTGAATTTGTAAAACCTTTTGGCCCCAACCCTGCTGTTGCAGCAAAATTTAATTTGGGCCCGGTGGCATTGACCAGGAAATCGTATTCCACGGTGCCTGTCTGACCCGACTTTTCCCTGGTGGCATATTCAAATTCAACAAGCGGCAATCCGCTGGCTGATTTTCCTTCAGGATAGATGGCGGTTGCTTTGGCCTGGATAAACTCAATCCCTTTCCTGCGGTAAACCGGTTCAAGCGGAAAGGATACCTGCCGTGCTGTCATCTGGCCGATGCCTACCCAGATATTGGAGGGAATCCACTGGTATTTGTCGTGCGGACTCACCACGATCACCTGATGATCGCGGCCAAGTTTGTGCTTTAACAGCATGGATGTTGTATGGCCTGCAATGCCGGCACCGAGAACGACAATTTTTTTCATCAGGTTGGAATGTTAAATGTGATAATTTGTGTTTCAGGATTTACTTATAAAAAACAGATGTTGTTCCGGCAAGCCTGAAAGATACAACGAATCCGGGATTAAAGCGATGCAATAACCTTCTTCAACCGTTCTGTCACCTCGCCTGCGATGGGCCCGAGAGCTTCGTTTTCAATAGCCATCATGGATGCAAGTGGATTCACCGCGGCAATCTCAGTTACCCCGTTTGTGCGTTCCACTACCACAACGTTGCAGGGAAGCATGGTTCCTATCTTTTCCTCGGCCAGCAGCGCTTTGTAAGCATAACCGGGATTACAAGCACCAAGGATCCTGTATTTCTTAAATTCAACACCCA
>JBAXFZ010000283.1:0-5981 GCA_037139685.1 Bacteroidota bacterium | reverse complement strand
CATGGTCATCAGCGCCACCAGGGTTTTCCCGCTTCCCACATCTCCCTGGAGCAGGCGGTTCATCTGGTTTCCCGAACCGAGGTCGGCTCTGATGACCATGCTCATTGCCCTTGACAATGATTACCAGAGCTGCCTGATGGCCCCGACTGAAATCCTGGCAAGGCAGCATTTCAGCACCATTTCAAATATGCTTACCGGGTTGGATGTTACGGTGAGACTGCTCACCGGGAATTCGAAACCAGCGGCCCGCCGGGAGATTCATGCCGGTCTTCAAAACGGTGATGTGGATTTGCTGATTGGCACCCATGCGCTGATTGAGGAAAATGTTCAATTCAGGCAGCTCGGACTCGTTGTAATTGACGAACAGCACCGTTTTGGCGTAGCCCAGCGCGCAAAACTGTGGGAAAAGAACGTAATAACCCCCCACATCCTTGTCATGACGGCCACTCCGATTCCAAGAACACTGGCCATGACCCTTTACGGTGATCTTGACACATCTGTTATCGATGAGATGCCGCCAGGGCGAAAGGCAATAGTTACCCGGCATATCTATGAACCAGACCATCATAAGATTTTCGGGTTTATGCGTGAAAAGATCAGGGAAGGCAGGCAGGTGTATATTGTCTATCCCCTGATCAAGGAGTCGGAGACCCTTGACCTGAAGAATCTGATTGATGGATTTCAGCACATTGTAAAGGAGTTCCCTGCCCCAGATTATGCGGTAGGCATGGTTCACGGGAAGATGAAGCAGCAGGAGAAAGATGTTGAAATGAAACGCTTTGTTGAGAAGCAAACCCAGATACTGGTGGCTACGACGGTGATCGAGGTGGGTGTTGATGTACCTAATGCCTCGGTTATGGTTATCGAGAATGCCGAGCGCTTCGGGCTTTCCCAGCTTCACCAGCTCCGGGGTCGCGTGGGCAGGGGCAGCGATCAGTCTTATTGCATCCTTATCAGCGGCTTTGAGCTTTCGGCTGAAGCGCGCAAACGCATTGCAACAATGGTGCGGACCAACGACGGGTTTGAAATTGCCGAGACCGATTTGCAGATTCGCGGCCCGGGAGATCTCCAGGGTACCCAGCAGAGCGGAATACTCGACCTGAGAATTGCCGACCTGGTTAAAGATGAAAAGATATTGAAATATGCCCGCAATGTTGCATCCGAGATCGTCCAGGACGATCCCGGGATGACAAAAAGCAAAAATGACATTCTGGCACGCCATCTCCTGCAAATGGAGCAGAATCAGCAAAATTGGGGGCTGATTTCCTAGCTCCTGTCATTTTTATTCCTACTTTTGTTCCCTTAATCCGTAAGACAAATGAAAATCTCATACAACTGGCTCAGGCAATATCATAATCTTGACCTGTCGCCTGACAAGGTGGCGGTTATGTTAACAGGATGCGGCCTGGAAGTTGAAGGCCAGGAAACTTTTCAATCGGTAAAAGGAGGATTGAAAGGTGTGGTGATCGGTGAGGTGATGACTTGTGAGAAACATCCCAATTCAGATCACCTGAGTGTTACAACCGTCAATGCGGGTGGCCCGGAACTGCTGCGCATCGTTTGCGGGGCATCAAATGTTGCACAGGGACAAAAAGTCGTTGTTGCCACCCTGGGAACCACTCTTTATTTTGATGACAGGGAGCTGACCCTGCAGCGCACCAAAATCAGGGGTGAAGTTTCAGAAGGGATGATCTGTGCCGAAGATGAACTCGGACTGGGCACCTCCCATGCCGGTATCATGGTACTTGACCCGGAAGCCCCTGTTGGAACGGCTGCCGCCGATTATTTCGGGATAGAGGAAGATATTGTTTTTACAATAGGGCTCACCCCGAACCGTGCAGATGCGGCCTCGCATACCGGGGTTGCCAGGGACCTGGTTGCAGTTGCAAATAACTTCGGGTTAAATGAATCCGCGGCATTTCCCGGGAACCGGCTTGCGTTGCCTGATGTATCGGCCTTCAAGGTCGACAACGACGGGCGGCATATCGATGTAATCATTGAGGATATGGAAGCCTGCCCCCGGTACACCGGGATCACACTTTCAGGAATCAGGGTCGGCGGGTCGCCTGATTGGCTTAAAAACAGGATAATGGCTATTGGCCTTCGCCCGATCAACAATATCGTGGATATTACCAATTTTATCCTCATGGAATTGGGACAGCCCCTGCATGCCTTCGATGCCGACCGGATAACCGGACAGAAGGTGGTTGTGAAGAAATACCCGAAAGGCACGAAGTTCATCACCCTTGATTCGGCCGAACGTGAATTGTCGGGCAACGACCTTATGATTTGCAATACAGCCGAACCCATGTGCATTGCAGGGGTTTTTGGCGGGCTGGGGTCAGGGGTTTCGGATGAAACGGTAAATATTTTCCTTGAAAGCGCCTGTTTTGATCCGAAACATGTCCGGAAAACCTCCCGTTTTCACGGTCTTCAAACCGATGCATCCTTCCGCTTTGAAAGGGGCACAAACCCTGATATCACGGTATATGCACTCAAGCGTGCCGCGCTGATGATAAAGGAGATTGCCGGTGGTGAAATCTCCTCGGAAATCGTCGATGTTTACCCTGTACCCTTCCCCCCGGTTATTGTTGATCTCTCATTCGGAAACCTCGACCGCCTGATAGGCAAAAAACTAAACCGCGAAGTTGTTAAAAATATCCTGGAGGATCTCGGGATTGAAATTACGGGTGAAACCACCTCCGCCGGATCGGATGTTGTTTCGGGGCTTCAGCTGACCATTCCGGCCTTCAAGGTTGATGTTACGCGTGAAGCGGATGTGATCGAGGAGATTTTAAGGATCTACGGATACAACAACATTGAAATTCCCAGTGAGGTAAAATCTTCGCTCTCCTTCACTTCGGGCATCAATCCCGAAAGGATCCAGAACCTCATCGCCGATTACCTGGCTGCTAACGGGTTCACCGAAATAATGAACAACTCCCTGACAAAATCAACCTACTACCAGGGTAATCCTGATTTTCCGGTTGAAAGGTGTGTGAAGATGTTAAACCCGATCAGCAGGGACCTGGATGTGATGCGGCAGACGCTGCTTTTTGGAGCGCTTGAAACAATCGTCCACAACCAGAACCGCAAGTCGGCAGACCTTAAGATGTTTGAATTTGGCCGGGTATATTCGCTTACCGGCAATAACGATGACCCGGTCACCGGGTATCATGAGGAAAAGCACCTTGCAATCCTCGTAACCGGCCGGCTGCAGCCGGAGAACTGGAACACCCGGGATGAACAGGTTGATTTTTTTGAGCTGAAGGGCTATCTTGGAGCGATCTTAAAAAAGCTGGCAGTGCCGCAGGATAAACTGAAATACGAACCTTGTAAGACAGGGCTGGTTACTGATGGTTTGGTTTGTGGTGCTGATGGAAAACAGATTTTTCTTCTTGGATTCCTTGCTGGGCCGGTATTAAAAAGCTTCGATTTCAGGCAGCCTGTTCTTTATGCCGAGGTAAACTGGGACAACCTGCTTAAACTCGTTCCTGTTAAAAATGCCCGTTACAGCGAACTGCCTAAATTTCCTGAAGTACGGCGTGATCTTGCCCTGCTTGTCGACAAGGCGGTCACCTTTGAACAGATTGAACAACTTGCCTTTCAGACAGAAAAAAAGCTGCTGGAAAAGGTGGGGTTGTTTGACGTTTATGAAGGGGATAAACTGGCCACCGGGAAAAAGTCGTATGCCGTTAGTTTTATCCTCCAGGATAAGCAAAAAACCCTGACCGTTAAGGAGATTGAAAAGGCCATGGAACGTATTTTGAAAGGACTTGTCAACGGTCTTAATGCACAGCTCAGATAACTACTGCCATGGATATCCAGTCAATCAAACAGCGCTTCGGAATTATAGGGAATTCGCCAATCCTCGACCGTGCCATTGATATTGCCCGCCAGGTTGCGGCAACCGACATCACGGTGCTTGTCAGCGGGGAGAGCGGAACCGGGAAGGAGTTTTTTCCAAAGATCATTCACCAGCTAAGCGCCCGGAAACATGGCCCCTATATTGCTGTAAATTGCGGGGCAATTCCCGAGGGGACTATCGATTCGGAACTTTTTGGACATGAAAAAGGATCCTTTACGGGGGCCCACGAAGCGCGCAAGGGTTATTTTGAGGTGGTTGACGGCGGAACGATTTTCCTGGATGAGGTAGCAGAATTGCCGCTTGGAACACAGGTCCGTCTTTTACGGGTCCTTGAATCGGGCGAATTTCTTCGTGTTGGATCATCAAAAGTGCTGAAAACCAATGTCAGGGTGGTTGGTGCAACAAATGTCAATATTCCCGATGCCATTTCGAACGGGAAGTTCAGGCAGGACCTCTACTACAGGTTGAATACGGTTCCCATCCTGGTTCCTGCCCTGCGTGAACGAAAGGAGGATATCTACCTTCTTTTCAGGAAATTCGCCTCCGATGCAGCCGAAAAATACCGGATGCCCTCCATCCAGCTAGATGAGGATGCACAGCAGGTTCTGAGAACTTACCGCTGGCCTGGGAATATCAGGCAGTTGAAGAATCTTACGGAGCAGATCTCCATCATTGAGAAAAACAGGATGATCGATGTCGCCATCCTGCTTAAGTATATGCCGCAGGGGCAGTCGAGCGAGCTGCCGGTGTTGTACAAGGGAGAGGATGCCTCCAAGTTCAATGAAAGGGAGTTGCTGTACAAGGTGCTTTTTGACATGAAGAAAGACATGAATGACCTCAAGCAGCTGGTCATGAACCTGATGCATAATGAAGATGCCTTAACCAGCAACATCGGGGAGAATACGCACCTGATCAAGAGGTTGTACAAGGATTTTGAAGATGGGAAAGATGCTGTGCAACCTATCATCGTGCATCAGCCCGACAATCATTTTTCCCACCAGGAGCCCATCCAGGTTCCTGAAGAGGTTGAAGAATCCCTGTCGTTACAGAAAAAAGAGATCGATTTTATCAGGCGGGCCCTGTCAAGGCACGAAGGCAAACGCAAAGATGCCGCCAAAGAGCTGGGTATCTCGGAAAGAACTTTGTACAGGAAGATCAAAGAATACGACATAGAGTAATATTGTTTATCTTTGTATATCAATGAATAACGTGCAAAATCGCAATTGTTTCCGGAACCAGCCCTGCCTCTCCCTGTTACGGTTGTTGCCTCTTTTGGCGATGACCCTGCTGCTTGCTTCTTCATGCCGGGTAAGCTATTCGTTTACAGGAGCCTCAATTTCGCCAAGTGTGAAAACGGTGACCATCCCCTATTTTACAAATAACGCCGGGCTTGTGGTTCCTACCCTTTCGCGGACAGTTACGGATGCATTGCGTGATTATTTTACCGGGCAGACAAACCTTGTCCAGGTTGACCGGGGCGGCGATCTGCTGCTCGAAGGATCGATCGCGCAGTATGTTGTACAGCCGGTGGCCATCCAGGGAAATGAAACGGCTGCCATGAACAGGCTCACCATCACGGTGAATGTTAAATTTACCAATAAAACCGACATCAAACAGAACTGGGAGTCGAGCTTCTCACGCTACCAGGATTATGCAAGCAGCTACAATCTGCAGTCGGTGCAGGAGGGATTGATCAAGGACATTGCCGACCAGCTGGTCCAGGATATTTTCAACAAAGCTGTTGTAAATTGGTAAAGTTCAGTAGACAACGCAACAATGAACAGCCAGCAATTTTCCGAACTTCTTAAAAATCCCGGGTCGGCCGGAACACAAGGCATTGCCGGGCTGGCGGATCTCATCAACCGTTATCCCTATTGCCAGTCGGCACAGCTGCTGTATACCTATACCCTTTTTACTGAAGATGATCCCCAATACCCTTCCCAACTGAAGAAAGCAGCAGCCTATGCCGGCGACAGGAGGATTCTCAGGAGCCTGATCGCGCTGGGAAGACCGACCGGCAAAATGCAGGCAGATACTGCTCCCCCTGTTTCAGTGGACGTCCCACGTGCGGATGATGTTGTAACAGGGCCTTCTCCAGCAGAGCAGGCGAGCA
>JBAXFZ010000282.1:0-5986 GCA_037139685.1 Bacteroidota bacterium | reverse complement strand
TTGTGCAAGGATTACCTGCGATTCGTCCTGGTCGGTGGCAAAGATATGGTATCTTAACCTGTCCTGCTGCCCGTTTTTATACTCCTCGATCACCATCGCCAGGCTGTAGGGTTCCTGGCCCCCCGCGCATGCGGCTGACCAGATCCGGATCACGCTGTTTTTTAAAGCCCTCTTTTTCGCCGTCAGCTCCGGTAAAATGATCCGTTCTATAACGGAAAAGGTAAGTGTATTGCGAAAAAATTCGCTATAGTTGTTGTGGAGGATGGCTTTAAAACGGCTCTTTTCACGCTCATCTGACCCCAGCAGCCCGATATAGTCTTCCCGGGATCCGCACAGGGTATCGTCAACTCCCTTCTGAATGGAGCTGTTCAGAAAAGAATCATCATATTTTGAAACATCAATTCCATATGTTTTCAACCGTAGCCCGGTTGTCTGCATCCTGTTTTCACTCATTCGTCAAATCCCCTCCTGTACTTCTGTATTTTTCCGGCTGTCCCAGCCTGGCAAGAAGTTCATTCACCTCCTTTTTCAATTTGATCATGGTGAGTTCCCTGCCTACAGTCAGGTCATGAAACCGCTGTAATTCATCCATCTTCTTCTTCAGCTCAGCCTCGGCACGCCTTCGTTCCGTAACATCCTCCCCGATTGAGGTTGTCCCGGTCACCTGGCCCTTTGCATCACGAAGGAGCGTGTTGTTCAGGTGAATAATAAGCTCCTCCCCGTTTTTCTTCCTGGCGTGGGTTTCAATAAAGGGGCTGATGCTCCCCCGGCTGTGGCTCGTTAAAAAAAGTTGTTCCGTCACAGGCATTGCTTCTGCAATAAACAGCCTGAAGAAGTTATTGCCCATGACATCTTCGCGGGAGAAGCCGGTAAGTTCAAGCAGGTAGTCATTGCAAAAGGTTACATTGCCCCGGAGATCAAGCTGAACCGAGATAAGCCGGATGTTTTCGAGCGTTTCACGGAACCTTTTCTCCAGCCCCAGCACCTCCGCCTCCATGTTTTTATATTCCGTTATGTCGCGGATCACGCTCAGGATGTATTCATTGCCGTCGATTTCAACGATTTCGCCCGAGATCAGGCAATTCAGGACTTCTCCCGATTTAATCCTGAAATCGGCCCGCAGGTTCATCACCTGTCCGCGTTCCTTCATCAGCCCGATATAATGGTCGCGGCCAGAGGGGTCATGCCATAGTTTCAGGTCAACGACCGATCCGCCGATCAGTTCGTTTCGCGTGTATCCGGTAACCCTGTACATTGAGTCGTTCACCTCGGTAATCAACCCCTGGGGAGTAAGAATGATGATGCCATCGGGGCTGTTCCGGAATAATTTGGAGAATTTTTCCTCTGATTTGCGCAGGCCGGTCTCCGCCTTTTTCCTGTCATCCACCATGCGGTTGGCGGCCAGTGCCAGGTTGACAAACTCACGGTAATTTACCTGCGAGATGTCGATTTTAAGATGTCCTGCCGCCGCTTTGCCAAAGAAATCGGCGAACAGGTCAATATTCTGCCTGAGCCTGATGGAGAAAAAAAGAACAAGCAGGTAACACAACAGCGAAGAGGCAAGCATATAGACCAGGACATGGAAAATATCCCCTTCCAGGTCAGCGAAGAGCGCTTTTTTCCTGATGTCAATGAATGCATTGACATCGTCCTCGTAAAAACCTGTCCCGATGATCCATTTCCACCTGGGGAAATAGCTGAAATAGGAGGTTTTGGAGGAGGTTTCAGAGGTCGTCAGCTTTGGCCACCTGTAGGAATAAAAAACCCCCTCGGGATGTACCGACGAGGATCGCTGGGAATTGAAAACCGGTATCCATGCCGAATTGCCCGATGAGAGGATGTTGATCGGGACCCTGTTGTATATGCCGTTGGTTATAAGTGCGTTTCCTGAAAGGGTGTTGACGAAAACATACTCGTTTTTCGAAAACCGCAGCTTGCTGATGGTATCGAGAAAAAACACCTGTAAAACACCTTCAAAAAAATCTGCCGTTACCTCCGAAACCACCCTGCAGCCCGGCAGGATCCCGTCATCATAGCAGCATACGGCTTCGGGGACAGAATCGTTCGGGGCTATTGTCCTGTAGAAGGTGACGGTCCCTTTGCCCTGTTTCTGCTTATGAACCCGTGCAAGAAGCTCGGCCACCCTGGAACCGGGTTTTTTATTTTCCGGGCTTTCAAACGGATTAAAGGAGTAAAGGATTTTTCCGTTGTCATCAAGCACGGTTACAGGAACGCGGGCATTGATTGCAGAATCCCTGAATGCAGAAGGTATTGTCTCAGGGATGTTCCCGGTTGAAACCGGGGTTCTCCTTAACCTGGTTACCTGGTTTGCCAGTGTTTTGGAAATCGCCGGCAAGGGGGCGTTCTGTACCCACGAAAGATAGTCCTTAACCTGGAGTATCTTGTTCTTTATCTCCAGCTTTTTTGTTTCAGAATAGTTTTGCCTTAGCAGGGCAACCTCCTCATTGTAATCGCTTAATTTGCTTTCAAGCCAGAAGGAACCCAATGATATAACCGAAAGAAATGCAACCCCAAGGAAATAGAGGAAGATCTTCCTGTTCAGGCTGTACTTTTTATCTGATGCTTCAGTGATCATAGAAATCATGCTAAATGGGAACTATCATCATCTTTCCGGGTGACCGGTTCACCCGACGATCCTGTATCTTTCATCCTTGCCAGCCTCTCTAAGCAGTTCATTCACCTCTTTTTTCAGTTCAATCATAGTCACCTCCCGGCCGACAGTCAGGCGGTGGAAACGCTGCAATTCGTCGATAGTGGCATTCAGTTCTTCTTCCGCCAGTTTGCGTTTGGTGATGTCGACCATGGCGCCATAAATCACAAATGGCCCTTTGTCATCCTGTATTGCAACGCATTCGGCACTGGATGCAATCCACACAATCCTTCCGTCACGGTGCCGCAGGCGGAGTTCACAGTTGGCTGATGACCCGGCGGACAGGCCGTTAACATTTTTTTGAAAAGATCCGGCATCCTCATCCTCAACAAGTTTTCCCCAGCATCCCATCGCCATGATCTCACTTGTAGTGTACCCCGTGATCTGTTCTGAAGCACCGAAAATCCAGTCAATCGCATATTCTCCCTTTTCGTTGACCTTGCAGGAATATGAAATATCTGATATCGTGGAAGAGACATGCCTGAAACGCTCCTCGCTTTGCTGCAATTCGTGCTCGAATTCTTTCATCCTGCTGAAGTCGACCAAAGTCAGCAGGCACTGCTCTCCATCCCTGGAGGCGATTCCGCAAAGGTGCACATAAATAGGAGCCTTGCCGGCGGGCGTCAGGATAACCTCGCAGGTTTCCTTTGCTTTGCCGGCAAATAATTTCTCAAGAAAGCGGTTAAAGACCGGTTTCGACCCGTCGGAAACAAAAAAGCCAAAGGTGCTTTTCTTTACCAGGGAGCGGTCCCTGCCGATCATCTGGCTGGCGCACAGATTAATCTCAAGGATCTCGGCATCATTTGAAAGTGTAAGATAGCCCACCGGGGCAAAATCGTACAATGCCGCATATTTCTCGGCCGATTCCTGTGCAGTGGTCTTCGCTTCCGCCAGGTCTTTGTTCTGCATCTCCAGTTCGATCTGGTGCACCTCCAATTCATGGATCAATTTAAGTGCTTCCTTTACAGATAACTGGCCGTCTGAAACTTTGGGCTTGCTGTTTAATATTTTCTCCGCTTTTTGACGCAGATTTCCAGGCCCTGATATGTTTTCTTCCTTCATGGAGTGTAATTTGCCGGATTATAACCATTCCGAGACATCCTGATTAATCCCATTCTTCAGATTTTCATTCCCGTGAGGGTGTAATTTCTCCACCCCTGTAGAACAGGATAATATGTAAAGATACTCCAAAAAGGGAAGAATTAACTTGAGAAAAAATATTAATACACCATCCTGATAATTTGGAGGGTATTTTCGCCATTTCGCTATTTCCCCAAATACTCCGCCATCATCTGCAGGAGCTGAACTTTGTTGATAGGTTTGGAGATGTAATTGTCGCACCCCGCTGCCATGCTTTTTTGCAGGTCGGCCGGCATGGCGAAGGCGGTTTGGGCGATTACGGGCAAAGATGGCCTGATGGCTTTAAGCTCCCTGGTAAGGTCCCATCCGTTGGCATCGGGGAGTCTTACATCAAGCAGCACAAGGTCGAAGGGTTCAAGGTTGCCGTACAGTTCACGAAGAGCGCCGCCGCTCATGACCGGGGTAATATCGATCTGCGTCCGTTTCAGCAGCAGCCTGAGCAGCTCCATGTTGGCTGATTCATCCTCAACGATGAGCAGTTTTTTCTCTTTCCATGTGTAGGAGATTGTTGGCAGAGGCTGCGGGGTTCCGCCGGGGCGGGGAGATTCCGTCTCCGCTTTTGAGAGCTGAGGTTCGAAGGGAAGCGTAAAATAGAAGGTGCTGCCTTTTCCCGGTAAAGATTCCACGCGGATTTTACCGTTAATATGCGCCAGCGCACCCTTGCAGATAGCAAGTCCCAGGCCTGTCCCGCTGTACTGATGCTGGTCGGCAATGTCAGCCCGCCTGAAATGTTCGAAAATTACGGCTTGATTTTCAGTGGATATACCGATCCCGGTGTCCTTTACAAAAAAGGTGATAAGGCCATCCTGCGGGGCAAGATAGCCGAACCTGACAGAGCCGGAGTGGGTGTATTTGATTGCATTTTCGATGAGGTTTGAAAAAACCTGCTTGAGGATGTAGCTATCGGTGGTTATTTGCGACCGGTCATCCGGGAGTGCCTTTTCGGCCAGGAGAAAGATCCCCGGGTTCCTGCTGCGCTGCAGCCGTTGCCTGAAAACAGCCTCAAGGTCGGCAAGGATTTCATTGATACTGATCCTGGTTTTTACCACATGAACATTGCCCGATTCAATCCTCGATATTTCCAGCAGGTCGTTGATGATATGCATCAGGTCATCCGAGCGTGACTGGATGATGCCCGTGAATTTGTTGCGCTCCCCCGGGGTGAGTTCCGGGTCCGACAACATCTCTGCAAACCCGACGATTGCATTCATAGGGGTGCGGATCTCATGACTCACGTTGGCCAGGAAGGAGGATTTCAGGCGGTCGCTCTCTTCAGCCTTCTGACGTGCCTGTATCAGCTCCCCGATCATTGTTTTCCGTTCGGTTATGTCTTCAATGGTAATGATATAGTCGGAAATGATCCCTTCAGGATTCAGGATCGGGGCCACAGAAACCGATTCCCAGTAAAACTCCCCGTTCATTTTCCTGCTCTGGTATTCTCCTTTCCATACCTTTCCTGCCCTGATGGTCTGCCAGATGATCTCATGAAGATCGTCGGGGGTTCTGCCCCTTTTTAAAATCCGGGCGATCTTGCCCGCCACGTGTTCGGGAGGATAACCCGTCATATCCGTAAATTTCGGATTGACATATTCGATCTTCCCCTCCGTATCGGTCATGATGACGGCAGCGGGACTCTGCTCGATTCCTTGTGAAAGCTTCAGTGCATGATATTCGCTTTGCCGCAGCTTCTCCTCGGCCAGCCTCCGGTCGTTGACATTCCGGAAGTTAATAACGATGGCTTCGATCCCCCTGATGTGAAGCAGGTTGCTGAAGGTGCTTTCGATCCAGTACCAGCTCCCGTTTTTATGCCTGAAACGGTACATGAGGGTAGGCAGAAGTTTGGGATCCTGTATAAGCTGCTCCATCGTCTGCAGAACCATTGGGAGCTCTTCCGGATGAGTCAGTTCGCCCGGAGAATGCTTTCCCAGTTCATCGCCGGTATATCCGAACATCCTCAGAGCGGGTGGACTGGAATAGATAAATTGTCCCTCTTTGTTGATCAGGACGATTCCGTCGGGGGCATGCTCAATCAGGGCACGTGAACGGAGTTCCGCACTGCGAAGGGCCTCTTCAGCCCGCCTGCGCTCGGAAATGTTTCGCGTAACACCGGCAAAACCCGTTAGTTTGCCATTTCCGTCAAGAACAGGTTGAAACACCGATTCGGTCCATACGGTA
>JBAXFZ010000281.1:0-5994 GCA_037139685.1 Bacteroidota bacterium | reverse complement strand
CTCGTAACCCACATATCCCGGAGGCGCACCAATAAGGCGCGAAACCGCGAATTTTTCCATGTACTCGCTCATGTCGATACGTACAAGCGCATCCTCGGTGTCAAACAGGTATTTTGATAAAACTTTTGCAAGATGGGTTTTCCCCACCCCGGTAGGACCGAGAAAAATAAAGGTCCCGATCGGTTTGTTGGGATCTTTCAAGCCGGCCCGGTTGCGGCGGATCGCCTTCACCACTTTTTTTATGGCTTCATTCTGCCCGATGACTGAATGTTCCAGTTCATCCTCCATGTTGATCAGCCTGTCGCTTTCATTCTTGGCAATACGCTGAACTGGGATCCCGGTCATCATCGCAACAACTTCAGCCACATTCTCTTCGGCAACCGTCTGGCGGTTCAGCCTTGCATTTTCCTCCCACTTTTTCTTCTCCCGTTCAAGGCTTTCCTGGAGTTTCCGCTCTGTATCGCGGAGATCGGCCGCCTCTTCAAATTTCTGGCTGTTAATGGCCGACATCTTCCGTTTCCTTGTCTCTTCGATCTGGTTTTCAACAGTCACGATCTCGTCCGGAACGTTGATATTGGAAATGTGCACGCGGGCGCCAGCTTCATCGAGGGCATCGATCGCCTTATCGGGAAGGTACCTGTCGGTAATGTAACGATTTGTCAGCATGACACAGGCCTTGATCGCATCATCGGTGTATTTCACCAGGTGATGGTCCTCGTACTTTTCCTTGATATTATTCAGAATCTCAACCGTCTCCTCCGGGGAGGTTGGATCAACCAGGACTTTCTGAAAACGGCGCTCAAGTGCCCCGTCTTTCTCAATATACTGGCGGTATTCATCGAGCGTGGTGGCTCCGATGCACTGGATATCCCCGCGCGCCAGCGCAGGCTTGAACATGTTGGAGGCATCCAGCGAACCCGATGCATTACCCGCACCGACGATTGTATGAATCTCATCAATAAAAACAATGATATTGGGATTTTTCTCCAGTTCATTCAACACAGCCTTCATGCGCTCCTCGAACTGGCCGCGGTATTTGGTGCCTGCAACCAGCGAAGCCAGGTCAAGCGATACGAGCCGCTTGTTGAACAGCGCCCGGGAAACCTTTCGCTGAACGATGCGCAATGCCAGTCCTTCGGCTATTGCCGACTTTCCGACACCCGGTTCACCGATCAGGATAGGGTTGTTTTTCTTGCGCCGGCTTAATATCTGGGCAATACGCTGCAACTCCTTTTCGCGCCCTACGATAGGATCGAGACGGCCCTCTTCGGCAGCCTTGGTTATATCACGGCCAAAATTGTCAAGAACCGGTGTCTTTGATTTGGAATCCTGTGTCTTTTTGGTACTTCCGCTGAAACTTTTTCCTCCTTCGTCGGGATCCTCATCGTCGTCGTCTTTGGGGATAATGTCCTGCGGATCAAAACGGGGTTCCTCGCTGGTGTTGGTCAGAATGGCCTTGAGCTCGTCTTTCACTGCATCATAACTGACTGCATACAATGAAAATGTCTTAGTAACCAGGTTATTCTCATCCTTAAGGATGGCCAGCAGCAGGTGTTCGGTGCCGATCATTTCACTGTTGAACAGTTTTGCTTCCAGGTAGGTGATTTTCAAGGCACGCTCCGCCTGCTTGATCAATGGCAGGTTTTCACCTCCAGAGGGCTTCTCCTTGTGACTTGCCACTGCAAGTTCAACCTTTTTCCTGACCTCCGCCAGGTCAACGCCAAGATTACGTAAAATTCGGATTGCCAGGCCTTCACCCTCACGGATAATTCCAAGTAAAAGATGTTCAAGGCCTATATAATCGTTTCCCAAACGCTGGGCTTCTTCGCGGCTGTATATCAAAACGTCTTTAACGCGTTGTGAAAATTTTGCTTCCATATTATGTGATTTACCAATTAGTTTATCACCTGACAAAAATCGAACCACAATTTTTATCTGTTAAAATGTCAAGTCCTTCAAAAGTACGATCGAAATTACTCATTTATTGCTCAACACCCTTAATTTATTAACACTTTCATGTTAGTAAGAGTCCAAAATAAATAAGCTTCGGTCCATGGTTTTAAGCAGGATTTTTGTTACCTTCGTAACTGCTTTCAGTATATTTTATCTGCTTGAAAATTAAACAAATAACTAATGGTTAAGGACGAAATGGAATCGGGAGAAAAGATAGTTCAGGTCAATATTGAAAACCAGATGAAGACTGCCTACATTGATTATTCAATGTCAGTCATTGTGCAGCGGGCTTTACCTGATGTCAGGGATGGATTGAAACCGGTACACCGGCGTGTGCTTTTCGGCATGTATGAATTGGGCGTTCTGGCAAACAGGGCATATAAAAAATCTGCCAGGATCGTAGGTGAGGTCCTCGGGAAATATCACCCTCACGGGGATACCTCTGTTTATGATGCCATGTGCCGGATGGCACAGGAATGGAGTTTGCGTTACCCGCTGGTCGACGGCCAGGGAAACTTCGGGTCGATGGACGGAGACAACCCGGCAGCCATGCGTTATACGGAAGCACGCCTGCAGAAGATTGCCGAGGAGATGGTTGCCGATATTGAAAAGGATACGGTTGATTTCCAGCTGAATTTCGATGATACTTTGAAGGAACCTACCGTGATGCCCTCACGGATTCCCAACCTGCTGATCAACGGTGCCTCAGGCATTGCAGTAGGGATGGCAACAAACATGGCACCCCATAACCTGAGGGAGGTTGTTGACGGAATAATTGCCTATATCGATAACCGTAATATTACGATCCCGGAATTGATGGAGTTTATCAAGGCGCCGGATTTTCCCACCGGCGGCACGATCTACGGGTATGATGGCGTGAAAGATGCCTTCGAAACCGGCAGGGGCAGGATCGTCATGCGGGGCGAGACGGTTATCGAACAGGACAGGCACGGCAAGGATATGATCATTGTTAACTCGGTGCCATACCAGGTTAATAAAGCCGAGATGATCAAAAAGACCGCCGACCTGGTGAACGACAAAAAACTCGAGGGTATCTCCGATATCCGGGATGAATCGGACCGCAATGGCGTGCGTATTGTATATGAGCTCAAGCGCGATGCAATAACGAACGTGGTTATGAACAAGCTCTACCAGATGACGGCCCTGCAGACCTCGTTCAATGTTAACAACATTGCACTGGTTAAGGGAAGGCCTATGATGCTCACCCTGAAGGATATGATCGTTCATTATGTTGAACACCGTCATGAAGTTGTTATCCGCCGAACAAAATTCGAACTGTCCGAAGCGCTGAAACGGGCACATATCCTTGAAGGACTGCTCATTGCACTCGATAACCTGGATGCTGTTATTACATTAATCAGGAGTTCCCAGACACCTGACGAGGCCAGGACGGGGCTGATGAGCACCTTTGCACTAAGCGAGATCCAGGCGAAAGCCATCCTTGAAATGCGCCTGCAGCGGTTAACCGGACTGGAACGCGATAAAATTAAAGATGAATATGCTGAGTTGATGAAGCTGATCGATTACCTGAAGGGTATTTTGGCCGATGAATCACTCAGGATGGATATTATAAAGACTGAACTGAGGGAAATAAGGGAAAAGTACGGCGATGAGCGTAAATCACAGATCGTCTATGCCGCTTCCGATTTCAGGATCGAAGATACAATTGCCGATGAAAATGTCGTCATCACCATCTCCCACATGGGATATATCAAACGCACCGCACTGACCGAATACAGGGTTCAGAACAGGGGAGGACGCGGGGTGAAGGGATCGGATATCCGTGATGAAGACTTCCTTGAACATCTCTTTGTTGCCACCAACCATAATTACCTGCTGTTCTTTACTGAAAAGGGCAAATGCTTCTGGCTGAGGGTGTACGAGATCCCTGAAGGAGCCAAAACCTCAAAGGGCCGTGCGATCCAGAATCTTGTCAACATTGAACCTGACGATAAAGTCAGGGCCTTTATCAATGTCAAGAACCTTAAGGATGAAGACTATATTACCTCAAACTTTATCATTCTCGCCACCCGCAAGGGAACAATTAAAAAGACCTCACTGGAGGCCTATTCCCGTCCGCGCCTGAATGGCATCAACGCGATTACGATCAACGAAGGCGATCAGCTGCTCGAAGCCAGGCTGACACAGGGAACTGACGAGGTGGTTATGGCATTGAGATCGGGGAGGGCCATCAGGTTTAACGAAAAGACAGTCCGCCCGATGGGCAGAAATGCCGCCGGTGTTCGCGGGATTTCAATCCCGGGTGCCGATGACGAGGTCGTAGGTATGATTTGCATACCGGTTGACACCAAGAGAGAGGTGCTGGTTGTTTCGGAAAATGGTTACGGAAAACGTTCCAACCTCGATGACTACAGGATTACGAACAGGGGAGGGAAGGGAGTTAAAACGCTGAATATCACTGAAAAAACCGGTGCCGTAATTGCTGTGAAGGATGTTACTGACACTGACGACCTGATGATCATCAACCGCTCGGGCGTAATCATCCGGATGGCGGTGGTCAATCTCAGGGTCATGGGCAGGGCCACGCAGGGTGTCAGGCTTATTAAAATTGATGATGGCGATTCGATTGCTGCAGTTGCAAAGGTTGATGTGGAAGAGGGTGCCGACAGCATTGATGATCAGTTAACCAATTCTGTGGATAATTACATGGAAACCGGGAATGAAAATTCAGACAACACCATTGTGAATGATAAAACAGACGAGGCTGATTCTGAAAATTAATTTGCACATAAGTAACATAAAATCAGTTGCTATTTTTTATCTTTGCCGGCTAAATTTCAACTAAAAAACATCCTTCTAACAACAAAACCAATGAAAAAAATCTCCCTTATCCTGGTACTGGTAACTTCCATTACCTTTGCTTTTGGACAAAAAAGTGTTCGTCAGACTGCTTCTAATTATTTGAAAGACGGCAAATTAGACAAATCACTGGAAGCGATAAACCAATGTATTCTTGATCCCAGCACGGCTCAGGACAGCAAAGCATGGTTCATCAGAGGGAATGTCTATCTTGACATTGCCAATTCAAAGGATGAAAAATTCAGGGCACTCGATGCAAATGCTTTGGTCAAAGCGATGGAATCCTATAAAAAGGCACTCGAGTTCGATCCCAAAAAGGAGACCCTGAAGAAGGAATTTTATCCTGAGATTATGCTAAGGATTGACAAACAATACAGGAATTATTTTGATTCAGCGATAGTGAATTACAATAAAAAGGGTTATAAGGAGGCTATGATCAACTTTGGCAAATCTGCCGATGTTCTTGAAGTTGTGAATATAACAGATACACTGAGCCTGATGAATGGTGCCATGTGTGCAGGCCTTGCAAATGACAGGGAAGCAGCAAAGGGATTTTATATCAGGTTACTTAAAGGTAATTATAAATCACCCAATGTATATAGTGGTTTATCAGATATTTACCTTAAGGAGAAGGATTCTACCAATGCCTTTAAATATATCAGGATGGGGTTGAAGGAATATCCCAATAATATGACATTGTTTAACAGTGAGATCAACATCTACCTGACCTACAACATTGTTGACAAGGCTATGAGCAACCTGAATATTGCGATGAAGAAGGACACAGCCAACTATTCGATTCCCTTTGCCCTGGGCACCCTGTATGATAACATCGCCAATGATACGAGCAAATCGGTATCGCAGAGGGAAGAGGCATTTAAGAATGCGGAAAATTCCTATGGAAAAGCCCTGAAGGTGAAACCCGACTATTTTGATGCCGCCTTTAACCTGGGCGCTTTGAATTTAAACAAAGCTTCGGACATTCTTGTTAAAGCCAACAACCTGCCGCCAGATGCAACCGCACAGTTTGACAAGATGAAAAAGGACGCCGACAGTTACCTTGCCAAATCGATGCCGCACCTTGAAAAGGCCCTGGAACTTCAGCCAACCGACCTCAATACGCTGAACGCATTACGCCAGATCTACACACGCCTGAACCTTGCAGACAAGAAGAAGGCGCTCCAGGAGAAGATTAATTCT
>JBAXFZ010000280.1:0-6038 GCA_037139685.1 Bacteroidota bacterium | reverse complement strand
GTACCGGTAAAATCAAACGGAAGCATGCTTACAAAAGCCACATCCTGACAAAGAAAACCACGAAGCGGAAACGTAACCTTACGTATTCGACCATGGTTCACAAGGCAGACGAGGCTAATGTAAAGGAGATGCTTCAGGGTTAATTTTTCATTATCTAACTTGCGATCAGCTTTATAAGTTCCCGGAGACGGGGCGCTGACGTAAAAAAAACAAAACTATGCCAAGATCAGTAAATTCAGTCGCCTCGAGAGAGAGAAGGAAAAAAATCCTGAAGCGGGCCAAAGGACAATTCGGAAGAAGAAAGAATGTCCTTACCGTTGCGAAAAATTCAGTAGAAAAAGGGTTGTGTTATGCCTACCGCGATCGCCGCACGAAGAAACGGACATTCCGTGGACTCTGGATAACGCGTATCAATGCCGGTGTCCGTGAATATGGCCTTTCCTATTCGGTGTTCATTGGGAAACTTGCCGAGAGTAATATTACCCTCAACAGGAAGACCCTTGCCGATTTAGCCATGAATCACCCGGAAGCCTTCAAGGCAGTGGTTGAAGCGCTTAACAGCTAAATATCTTCAGGTCACACATAAAGAAAGCCCTTTGTTCACGAACAAGGGGCTTTCTGTTTTATATGATCTCCCTCTTTAACTTATTTCTTTTTGATATATTTTTGGTAATTGTCGATAAAACCTGGTATCTGGTTGGCCGATAGTCGTTTGGCAATGATTTTTTTCTGGTCATCGAGCAAATAAAGTACAGGTGTTGCAATAATATCGTAGGGTTCGTGAAAATCGCCTGTCAGGGCACGGGGACCATTCACATTGATCCAGTTCATCGAGAACTTCTTAATGCTTTTTTTCCATTTCACCACGTTGCTGTCGGTACAAACAGCGTAGATCTCCAGGTCGTATTTTATTTTGTTCTGATCATAAAATTCCTTTATAATCGGCAGCTCCTTCTGGCAATGGCCGCAATCGGGATCCCAGAATAGAATCATAAGATACTTTGTGGCGATGTTATGCATTGATACCCACTTGTTAAGCGTATCCTGCATCACCATGTTCGGGGCTTTTTCCCCGATAAGGATAGGCTTCAGTTTTGTGGCCTTTTTTATAAGTTTCTCATTGGTTTCCTTTGAAATCCATGGTGTTTGCCCGGTAGCGTAGTATTTGTCGACAACATGCACAAATACCTTGTCAAATCCCATTATTTCAGAGTTTTCATAATGGTAGGTGGTAAACCACACAAGGTATTTAAACATCTCAGGGTTGGAACGGCTTTTTTCGATAAGGGCATCGGTTTCCTTCATGATCGTGTCGGTATGCTGCACAATAACCCCATCGTAGTACTTCTTCAGTTTATTCTGAAAAACCGGGGTCCTGATCATCCGGTCATCGGTAAAATCACAATCATCCCAGAAATGTGACTTGTAATAGCGATAGGCAAAGGTGGAATCCTTCTTGCCATTGGCAAGGACAGGGGCCTCGGGGATATCCGGTTCTTTCATCGTGTTGATCATAAGGGTTGTAAAGGTAGAAGGGTGGTCTTTCACAATACCCAGGCGGTAGGCGATCAGCTCCTTGTTGACTTCCTCAATCTTTTTTGAATAATAGGAGGCAGTATCCTTCCTGCTTTTGGCAAGGGCGGTTGAATCGGTTTTACTCAAATGGAAAAACGCAGAATCTTTTTTATCCCCGACAGGTTTGATCCTGTTCTGCAGCGACTGGATCAGGTCAAATTTTTCACGGCTGAAACGGAGATACTCGTAAAACAGCACATTTTCGGGGGAATCCCTGATGACCATATTTTTGGTGGGCTCTTCAACGGTCGTCTCCATAGAGAACTTATAATCGTTGTTCACCACAAAATCGAAATAGTTCTTATCGGTCAGTACCAGTGCATAGAGTCCCTTTGGTAAAGTTGATGGGGCTTTATAGGTGCAACGGCCGTTATGATCCACCTGCAGGGTATCTTTTATATAGGTCCCGTTGCTGAAATAATAGGCAACCAGGCAGGTTGTATCCTTAACTCCGCGGATCCTGAATTTGATCAAATAGTCGTGCTGCGCGAAGGAAGCTGAAAGAAAACACATCCAGATAGTTATCAGGAGGGTAATCCGGAATTTTAACATAGATTTTTTTGTTTTAATAACGTGTTCTTATTGATTCTATTTTCCTGTAAGTTGATTTTCGTAGGGGCGAAAGAAAAAGCGGACATAAAAGTAGCCTATCGCTTCATTCAGCGTCTCCCTGAAGCCCTTGCTTGTTTTCCACCATGAATCAGGACCATAATATATATTAGGGGCCGAGATGATGCCAACCCTGACCGAATCACCCAGGGCCACCTGGAACAGCAGCCGGCTGCGGGCTCCGTGAACACTCATGGTCATCAGGTTGACGGCTTTGATATCAGGCCTGTTGGCCCTGAGCCATTGTTTCAGCCTGACCGCAGAATTGTAGGTCCGTTCATTCCTGTATTCATCCGTAGCAACCATGATGAGCTTTGTTGAATCAAAACCGAGCTTGAGCAGCGACATGCCCGCAACAATGGCCGTGTTGTGGTAGGGGGCAAGCAAATCTCCGTTTTCAAGAGGAGTCCCTGTTGTAATAAGAAGGGAATAATGATTTCTGTCAAACTCGGCAATGGCATCTTTAAAAAGGTAATCACTTACCCAACCTTCAAGAACCAGTATCCCGGTTTGTTCGCGGTGGACGGGAGAAAGGGTTGAAAACAGGTTCTTAAATGCAGAAATGAGCATTAAAGACAATAGCAGGACAAGGAAGAGCCATCCGTAAACGGAGAGCCCCCAGCGCACGCGCCTGCTGACCAGAAAATAGCTTGTCCTTGCTTTCCCTGTCATGACTATATGGCAATATGTTCCCTGCGCAACAGGTCGTTGACTGTTTTGACAGGGTTGAAGGTAATAATGGGCACCTCGGCGAAAATGGTGATCCATTTGGCCATAGCCCCATTCCACAATCCCGGCAATTCCTGCGCTTTCAGGGTTTTTCCGCCACTTGATTTCAGGGAGATGAAACCGGTGTCCTGATCAACAAAGTCATTGAGGTTAAATGTATTCCCTTTGTAATCCTTGGTACTGCAAACAAGATCAACGGGGTTGAAATGGGTCGACGAGGCCAGGATCGACCTCTGCACACTGTCGTTGGCATCAATCTGGGAGGCTTCAACCACCTGCAGCGAAACCAGGCCGTCATCTCCGCGAACCCAGAAGGGGCCCCCGCCGGGCTCACCTTCGTTTTTCACCATCCCGCATACACGGATGGGCTTGTCAAGCAACGAAAACAGCATCTGTGTCTGGGCTGTTTCCGTCATAGATTGCAGTTTGCCGGGGATATCCAGGAACAATTTTTCTTTCGCAAATGCAATAATGGTCTGCAATTCCTCTTTTGTTGCCTGGCCGGTTTCCAGCCTTTCAAGGAACCCGGAAACAGCCTCCTTAAGCAGCAGGAGACAGCCACCCAGCAGTTTCTTATACTGGAATGTAACATCTTTCAGGCGGTCGGGAACAATGTTGTCGATATTTTTAACAAAGATAAGGTCGGCATCCACCTCGTTGAGGTTCCCAAGAAGGGCGCCATGGCCTCCCGGCCTGAACAGGAGCGATCCATCCGTGTTCCTGAACGGCTGGTTGCCTTCATCAACGGCAATCGTATCGGTGGAGGGCTTTTGAACGGAAAAGGAAATTTCAAACTCAACTCCAAGTTCTGACTCATAACCTTCCCTGACCTCTGAAAAGAGAGCCTCGAATTTTTCGCGGTGCTCGGGCGAGATTGTAAAATGAATCCGGGCTTTGTTGCTGATGTCCCGGGCATATTCGGCAGCCTCTACCAGGTGCTCTTCCGCCGAAGTCCGTGAACTCCCGCTGTATTGGTGGAATTTCAGCAAGGCCTTTGGAAGGTTTGCATAATCCAGCCCGCCGGCACCTAAAATGGCATCTATGACAGGGGTGAAATCATTATTTTCAATGAGCTGATCAAGTGAAACCCCGTTTCGGGCGAAACACACCGAAAGATCGGAATAGAAGGCCGTCTTACTCAGGTTTTTCATCAGGTATGCAACAGAACCGGGGTTTGAGGCTTGTTGCGACATGTCACCCCCTGCGACGCCGGTTCTGTTTTTTTCGCTGAACTCAAAGAGGTGTTTGAACATCCTGCTGGCAGCACCGGATGCCGGCACAAATTTAACCACCTTCAGGCCGGGCAGTTTTTTTTCAAAATGGCTGATGTAAAGATTCTTCTCATCCTCATTGAAATTCAGGAGGCCGTCACCCGGAATGGCAGGCCTGTCAAGCGAAATAAACGGGAACCCCTTGATAAAATGGTCGATTTGCCTGCTGATGACCTGAAGTTCTATTCCTTTGATACTGATTTGTTTAAGATCGTCCTGGTTGAACATAGTCACTTTATTTGTATTTTTAGGACAAATTTATCGTAAAAAATTGAAATATCCATTGGAATCATAGCAATCACCGTTGTAAAATGACCCCTATGGAAAATTCCTGAATTTGCGCCATCAACCTCCCATCATATGAAAACCATGCTCTCTCTGCTCATCTGTTTATGGATGTCAGTACAATTGTGGGGACAGATAGCCCCGAACAAGTACTTCATCGCCTTCACCGACAAAAACAGCTCTCCCTATTCCGTTTCGCGTCCGGGGGAATTCCTCACGCAACGGGCCGTCGGCCGCAGGGAAAAACAGGGGATAGCCATCGTTGAAAATGATATTCCTGTAAACCAACACTATGTTGATGCAATAAAAAAGTTCAATGTCGGCATCCTTACCAGGTCGAAATGGTTTAACGGTGTGACGGTTTTGTGCCCCGACCCGGCTATAATTGATTCAATTCTCCTGCTTCCATTTGTAAAGCGTATTGAAAAGGATGTGTTTTTCAATAATGTAACTAATTACATATCAAATAATAAATTCATTTCAGAAGAAGTATCACATGAACCATTTATGCAGGATGTGATCCCACAGGTTACGGTTAACAATGTTAACCAGGCTTTCAATTATGGAGCCTCGTTCAGGCAAATTCATATGCTTCGCGGGGATAGTTTGCATAAAATGGGGTACAGGGGCGAGGGAATGGTCATTGCAATACTGGATGCAGGGTTCTACCATGCCGACAATCTGAGGGCATTCGACAGTTTAATAACTAATAATCAGATTCTTGGCACAAAGGATTTCGTATATCCCGGGAACAATGTTTACAATGAATACGAGCATGGTATGGAGGTGCTTTCCTGCATGGGTGCCAATTTGCCGGGGGAACTGATCGGAACCGCACCAAAGGCAAGCTACTGGTTGCTGCGATCGGAAGATTACTACTCAGAAAACCTCATCGAGGAGTATAACTGGGTTGCAGCGGCGGAATTTGCCGACAGTGCCGGCGCTGACATCATCAATTCATCACTCGGGTATACCCATTTTGACAACGTTGCGGTGAGTCATACCTGCAATGACATGGATGGCAATACTACACCTGTCACTAAAGGGGCAAACATGGCCTGCGGCAAGGGGATGATTGTTGTGAACAGTGCCGGCAACTACGGAGGAAGTGCCTGGAAGTGCCTGAGTGCACCTGCAGATGGTTACGGTGCCCTTGCGGTCGCCGCTGTTGATTCAAACGGTATCAGGGCATCATTTAGTTCGACAGGGGAAGCTGCACACCGGATTAAGCCGAATGTAGCGGCAATGGGACAGGCGGTCGTAGTCTCGTCAACAATTGGCACGATAACGCATTCAAGCGGGACATCCTTTTCATGCCCCATTATTGCCGGTCTGGCGGCCTGTCTGTGGCAGGCAGCACCGGGTTGGTCAAACAATTCAATTTTGCGGGCGATAGAATTGAGTGGCAGCCAGGTATTACACCCTGACTCACTTAAAGGATACGGGATTCCCGATTTCGTTAAAGCCCTGAAAGTCGTCTCTGTCAGGGAAAATGACAAACAGCCTTCTGTGCTCATTTGTCCAAACCCATTTACAGATGTATTTTCTATGGCGATTTATTCAACAACG
>JBAXFZ010000279.1:0-6120 GCA_037139685.1 Bacteroidota bacterium | reverse complement strand
GTGAGGGATGACCGGGAAATGGTTGTGCTTCAGAAGGTCAAAACACTGACCGGAAGTAGCGGGGGAGGTCAGAACGGATTTACAGCTCTCCTGGTCAAATTGCT
This sequence comes from Bacteroidota bacterium, assembly GCA_037139685.1. GTDB lineage: Bacteria > Bacteroidota > Bacteroidia > Bacteroidales > FEN-979 > CAIVAT01. The sequence continues at coordinate 6,016 of JBAXFZ010000279.1, read as the reverse complement.
GATGGCCGATTACCTCACGCCTGTAAAGAGTGAGGCCTCTGCTCCATTAGCTGATCTCCCCGCAAAACAAACCGCCCTGCCGGTCAATACCAGTTCGCAGCATCCCGACATTTCAACACCGCCACCCGAGAAGGGCTGACCGCATCGCAGTCAGTTTCCTCATCCGCAAAATTTCTGCGGATTATCATCCAGTTATTTTATTTAAATTTTAACGCTATGAAAATCATTCATATACCTCTTATTATATTGTTATTAACCCTGTTTTCGAACACCTTTGCGCAAAATTCGCTGAGCGGGAAGATCACGGTCGGAAACGGGAATACCCCCCTTGGCATGGTGTCGGTTTACATCCCTGAACTGAAACGTGGAGCCATCAGTGATAATTCGGGAGCTTTTTCATTCAGCAACCTTCCCAAAACAACCTTCGGCCTGCAACTGTCCATTCCAGGCTACAAAACCCAGGTAAAAACCATCGATCTGAGGAAAACCACCTCTGTCGAAGTGGAGATGGAAACTTCACCTACCGAACTCGAGGAGGTGCTTGTAACCTCAAGCAACACCAAGCTGCCCGATAATATTCCCTTCTCCGCAAGCAGCATCTCGCAGTCCGAATTAAGGAAGAGCGGATCGCTTTCGGTTGCGGGAAACCTGAGCGCCCAGCCGGGCATCGACAGGATATCCCTTGGCAACGGTATCGGCAAGCCTGTCATCCGCGGCCTTTCGTTCAACCAGATCATGCTTTACGGGCAGGGAACGCGCATCGAAAACCAGCAATGGGATGACCACCATGACCTGGGACTTACCGATATAGGTCTCGATAACATTGAGCTGGTCCGCGGACCGGCAGCCCTTATTTATGGAGCCGACGCACTAGGCGGAGCACTGATCTTCAATGATGAAAAACCCGCACCTGCGGGAACCACTCTGGGCAGCTGCAACCTGGGGTTCAATACCAACACTTTAGGTCTTACCGGCGACCTTGGCATCAGGGGCACCTACAATAACGGTTTCTTTTATGGCGTCAGGGTTGGAGGAGCATCGCATACCAGCTACGTGCAGGGAGAGGGAGATGAGGCAAACAAATCAGGTGAAACTGAGGAGTTTGCTGCCAACAGCAAATTTATGAATGTTGTTGCCAGGATGAATGCGGGAGTGAGCAAAAAATGGGGTGTCAGCAAACTCTCCTACACCTTCCAGAAACAGCTTACAGGTATCGTTGAGAATGAAAGCGATACCGCAAAGGCCGGGGGAGAAGAAGAGCAGCGGGACAGGGGCATGGAGGCTCCCTACCAGGATGTTACCTCGCATATCATCTCTGTCGAAAACACCTTTTTTACAGGTAAATCGAAGCTGAATGTGAATGCAGCCTACCAGCTGAACGACCGTAAGGAGTTTGAACCTCTTGCGAATAAACAAAAGGAGATGGCCATCGGGCTGAAGCTGAATGTAATCACCTATGATGTAAAATGGAGCAGCAATGCCGGCAAGGATTTCGGCATGACCTTCGGCACGCAGGGAACCTTTCTCTCGAACGCCAATTCAGGGCTGGAGGCACTTGTACCCAATGCCGGTGAGCGCGACCTGGCGGGTTACGCACTATTCCGCTATGATCATAAAAAGTTCAATCTCCTGGGAGGGGTCAGGATCGATATGCGCCACATTGAGGCCGAAAGCTATGAAAAGAACGCAGGCGTCGAGGAGGATTCCTTTATCCTGCTTCATGCGAAGGATACCATCAAAAAGCCCGAAACCGATTTTGAGAAAAACTACATTCCCGTCTCCTTCTCGCTTGGAGCAGCCTGGCACCCGGCCAGGGAGGTCACCATCAAACTCAACGGTGCCACGGGTTTTACCGCTCCCAACTATGCCCAGCTGGGAACATTCGGGAAACATGAAGGAACCTACCGGTTCGAGCGCGGGAACATGGGTTTGAAGGTAGAGCAGAACATCGAAGGCGACCTCGGGGTGATCTGGGAAAACAAATTCCTTTCGCTGAATGCAGGCGGCTATGTCAATTCAATAAGGGATTACATATATATTGCCAACACAGGGGATTCGATTGTAAGAATTACCCCGGATGTGCGCGATACACTGCCTGTATACGATTACCGCCAGGGAAATGCCACCATTATGGGAGCTGAGTTTGGACTGGATATTCACCCTCACTCGGTCCGCTGGCTTGATGTGAAGGCCACCTATGCATTCATCAAAGGGACGCTCGGCAGCGGCGGAAATCTCCCTTATATACCATCAAACAAACTGATAGGGGAGGTCAGGCTCACGAAGGACAAGATCTGGAAGCTGCATGACAACTACCTGTCGGTGGTTGTCAGCAATTATGCAATGCGGAAGGATGTGGCAGCCTATGAACTTTCAAGCAAAGGTTATACCCTGCTTGACATTTTCGCAGGAGCCTCGTTCAACCTTGGCAAACAGCGCCCGAATTTCACCCTTTACTGTACCAACCTGCTTAATACCGGTTACTACAACCAGCTGTCGCTGGTGAAATATATAGGTATCCGCGAAATGGGCAGGAATTTCGGGATCAGGCTCACGGTCCCGTTTGCCTTTGCACGGAAATAGCAGTTAAAAAAGAATAACATCCTGTTTTTTACTTAAAGAGAGTGTCCCGGCATTCAGGGGCGCTCTCTTTATTTGAAAAACACCCGTATCAGCGCCAGCAATTCATCTTTCCCGGTTGGTTTTGAAATATAGTCAGTGCACCCTGCAGCCAGAGCCTTCTCCCGGTCGCCTGCCAGCCCGTAAGCTGTTTGGGCAATGATAACAACATCACTGTTGATCTGCCTGATCCGGCGTGTAGCCTCGTATCCATTCATCTCCGGCATGTTGATGTCCATGAGTATCAGGTCAATCCCGGGATTCATCCTGAAAATCTCCAGGGCTTCAACACCTGTAACAGCATGCAAAACCTCAGAGCTGATATGTTCAACAATGGTCGATATGAACAATTCCGAGGTTTCATCATCTTCAACCACAAGTATTTTCAACTTTTTCCTGTTATCCTCACAGTCGGTTAAAATTACTTTGTTAACCAGGGTTTCGGCCGGGTTTTTCAGGATATCCGGAACTGTAAAGTAAAATGCCGAACCTTTCCCGGCTTCGCTTTCCACACGGATTGTTCCTCCCAGCATCTGCACGTATGCATTCGAAATGGCCAACCCCAGGCCCGCCCCTTGGTATGCCTCCCTGTCATCAATGTCTGCTTGTATAAAACGTTCAAAAATGGCGGCATGTCTCTCAGCCGGAATTCCGATGCCCGTATCCTTCACGAAAAATTCCAGTCCGGAAGCCCCGTGAGCCTCATGATGGGATGGGCTCTTCATGTGACAGCCGAATTCAATTGATCCTGATTTTGTATATTTAACGGCGTTTTTGACGAGGTTCGTCAATATTGCATAGAGTTTTTCACGGTCAGTTTCCACGATTGCCTCCCTGTTGGTCAAAGCGGTCGTATATTCAAGTTTCAAACCTTTGGACTCAACCTCAGGTTTAAAAAAGGTATAAATGTATTCGAGCTGCGCGTTTATATCGGTCCTCTGAATATTTACCTCAACCAGTCCCGATTCTATTTTCGAAATGTCGATGATGTCGTTGATGATGTTGAGCATCCGGGCACCGCTTTTTTCGATGATGCGGATATATTTCTCCTGTTCTGCACCGGTCAGGCCGGGCTCTTTCAGGAGTCCGGCAAAACCAAGGATGCCATTCATCGGAGTCCTGATTTCGTGACTCATGTTGGTAAGGAAGGCCGATTTCAACCGGTCGCTTTCCTCGGCATGCTCTTTTGCCTTTATTAACTCCCGTTCAGCCAGCTTCCGTTTGGTGATGTCTACCAGTCCGCCGTATATGATCAGGTTGCCGGAACGGGAATCGTCTTCAGTACATTCTGCATAGGATGCTACCCATACAAGGTTCCCGTTTTTATGTCGTAAACGGAGTTCACAATTGCCCGATGAACCAGGGGCAAGGCCGGGAACATGCTGGTCAAAGAGTTGAGTATCCACGCCGGCGACCAGTTTTCCCCAGCATCCCATCTCCTGCAGTTCCCCGATCGTATAACCTGTTATCCGTTCAGCTGCCCCAGTCAGCCAGTCAAGTTTGTAGCTGTGATCAAGATCGCGCACACAGGAATAGGAGATATCTGAAATTGTGGAGGATATATACCTGAAACGTTTCTCGCTTTTGCGCAATACATCCTCAGCCTTTATACGGTCAGAAATGTCGTGGATGACAACGAAGGTTCCATCTTCATTGCCGGAACGGAAGCGTGATCCGTTCAGTTCCCCGGTAAAAAAAGAGCCGTCCTTTCTTCTCATTGTCAGTTCTAGGTTTTTCACGCCAAAACCGCTTTCAATCGTTCCGCGGAATGCTTCAAGTGCTTTGGGAATGGATGACTCATGGAGGAACTCAGTCATCGGATGCCCGCACATATCTTCAGGTTCAGTCAGAAAAAGTGCACGTGAAGCAGCCGAGGCATAGGTGATCTGACCGGTCTTGTCGGTAAGGGCAATAAGGTCGGGGGTCTGCTCGGTGATCGACCTGAATTTGAGCTCGCTTGCCTTCAGCAACTCTTCGGCGTATTTATGGTCGGTAATATCCTGGAACATCCCCATCACTTTTACCGGGGTACCATTCTGATCCCTGACAAGCTTTCCGACAGAATGAAGAATTTTCCGTGCCCCTCCGTTTGCAGGGATCATAACACTCTCTTCATTAAAGGGAGTATCGTTTTGGATTAAATCTGAAAGCGCCTGTTTCGATTTTTCGAAATTTATTAAGTAGGTTGAGAAATCTGAAATCTGCAGTTCGTTGTGTTCACTGATTTCAAGTCCGAAAAGATTGAAAGCTTCATCTGAGCCCCATATTTTTCCTGTGGCGATATTAAATTCCCAGTTGGCAATTTTAGCAAGCACCAGTGCCTGTTTTAACCGGGCTTCGCTTGTTTCCAGTTCTTTTTCCGAGATCTTCCTGTTGGTTATATCCCTGGTTATTGTTACGATGGCTGTGGGTTGATTATGTGAGTCCCGTTGTATGGAGAATGAAAGTTCAACCCATACGACAGACCCGTTTTTGTGATATTCCTCAAGTTCAACGGCAGGATAGGTTCTGGTGAGCTGGGTGTTGTTTTTTTCGAAGGGCATATGCTTTTCGAAAATTCCCCGGATTATTTGCAGTGATGAGGGTGTAAGAATCTGGTCTATTTTTTGGAGGATAGCCTCCTCGGGCATAAAACCCCGGATTTTCTCAATGGAGGGGCTGACATAGGTCAGGTTCATTTCGAGGTCGAAAACCGCTATTGTATCACTTGTATTTTCCGCGATAAGCCTGAACTTCTCCTCACTTTCCAGGAGTGCCGTTTCGGCTTGTTTATGATCGGTAATATCCTGGATCTGCATCAGGTACCCGTTTACAACCTTACCCCTGCCAGTTGTGATCGTTACCAGGACATCGAGCCAGATAATTCCCGATTTCGTGGTTTGAAAAACATTCAAATCCTTAACTTTCTCAAAGTCGAATGGTGCCTGGTAATGGACATTCCTGCCCGATTTCAGTTCATTTTTGTGCGAATCGGCAATATTGGGATCAGAGAAAAGAGAAAAACTGCTGATTCCCTCAGGATCAACGATCCCGAACAACTCCATGCAGGCAGGATTTACGCTCACAAGCTTACCCTCCGTGTTGTAAAACTCGATGGCAATGGGAGACTGGTCCGAAATAATCCGGTATCTCTCCTCGCTTTCCTGAATTTTTTCCTCGGCTCGCTTTCGTTCGGTGATGTCCTTGTCAACCCCCCGGTAACCCTTGAGTTTCCCGTCATTGTCCAGGATCGGGACACCATTCGTTAGAAGACATATCCATTTACCATCCTTCCTGATATTCCAGTTCTCAAGGTCTTTTATCAGGGACTTGCTTTTTATGATCCCGGTGAAAATTGTTGAAACTCTCCCGGCCTCTTCTGCCGGCATAAAATCTAAAGGGCTCCTGCCGATAATTT
>JBAXFZ010000278.1:0-6128 GCA_037139685.1 Bacteroidota bacterium | reverse complement strand
GGAAGCGTACAAAGTGACGCTTGTTCCTGTGGCAGAACCCGTAATGGATCTGACGACGGCAACCGCAATCGTGCCGTTTGCCACCCAGCTCCCTGCAACGAGAGAGTATTTCTGAATGGTTCCTCCGTCATCGGCGATGTAAACAACATCAACACCGGGGACCGATGCATCCAGGTCGAAAAAGCAGAACCCGTAAGGACTGCCTCCGCTGGTTGGAAAGCCTGGCAGGTTGGTTGTGGTCTGGCCACTTGTCGTAGGTGCACCGGTTCCGATGGTAGCAAGCCGGAAAGCACCTGAAGCGGAGGATGTGTAAAGCTGTCCGCCAAAAACATTAAGCCCCCTGAGATTGGTGGGAGTGGTTGACAATTGGGTGGAAACGGTTGCACCAAGTGGTGCGTATCTCGCGCCGCCTGCACCACCGTCAATCCATAACGAGATTCCGTCGGTACTGCATGCGCCCCTCGGGTTGCTTCCCGTGGATGCATCGGTTAGGGCGGTTGTCGTATTGATCACTCCGGCTGCATTTACTACGCCTATTACTCGCGGAGTGGTTGCCGAGGCTGAAGATGTCAGGTTCGTTGCATTCGGAAGCGTGGCCGCGTAACCTGCCATGACCAGGTACTGTCCATCGGCCGAACGGGTCATTAATCCCTCGGATGAGGCGTTTCCGGCTGCCACAAGCGGCTGGTTTGACCCTGTAACAGCAGTCGGCATGGCAACAGATTGAACAAATACGCCAGCTGTGGTATATTCATCAAGGAATACTGCATTTCCCGTATTGGCTAAAGCGTTGACCCCGTCACCAACCCGGTAAACTACAAGGTTCCCCGGTGTAAACTGGGAATATGCGATCCCATTCATCCCGATTAATAAAAATGCCAGCAAATAAATGGCCAGTAGTGTAAATCTTTTCATAGTGATTTTTTCTAATGATTAACGATCCTGTATATTCAATATCTTACACCTCCCGTCCCTGGTACCGGAGATTCAGCATTTTACCAGTCAGGTGAAAGTTGCCTGGTAAGCCTGTAAACCATCTGTGCAGGGAGGGATGTTCCTTAATTAACAAAAGTATAAAGATTTTAGGAGACTCCGGTTATTTCATTGTTAAGAAAATATTAACAATGGCGCAATTGTCAGTATTTTCAGTGAGCAATGAACAATGAGGAATGAACAATCGGGCTGTGTTCATGCTGGATTGGATGCCAGCCTATTGCTCCTTGTTAATTGTTCATTCCCCATTGCTCATTATTATTTATTTACAACAACTTTCTTCACCATTTTGTGCCCGCTGTTGAAGAACACTACAGAATAGATTCCATTTGCAACCGGGCGGAGATCAAGCTGTTTTTCGAATGTGCCGTTAACCTGCACATCGCCAAGTTCGTAGATCATCACTCCCAGCTGGTTGAATACTTCAATTGTGAATGTATCCCGAACAGGGCTGGTAATGGAAACGGTAAACCTGCCGTCGTTGGGAACCGGGTAAACATTGAAATTGCTGTTTTGCAGTTCCCGCTCCCCGGTTACAACCATCCAAACCTTGTTGGAGATATCGGACGAACATCCGCCTATTGTCACCTGGCACCAGTAGTAACCTGTATTGTTGGTTACCGTGTAGGTGTCTCCTGTGGCGCCCGGGATCGCGGTGCCTTCATAGTACCATTGGTTGCCTGTAAACTGAAAGCTGTAGAGTACATTCCCGATATTCACTACGGTCGGGGTTATCGGTATCCCGCCGATGGATAAATTGACCCCGGGGGCACCCGGTCCGGTCCCGCAGCTGTTCACGCCATGCACCAGGATATAGTACCAGTTCCCGAGATCCGGGCCAAATGAAACCAGGATGTTGGGCGTTGTGGCGCCCGACATGATCGATGCCCCGGCCGGCATGGTCCATGAATAAGAAGCAGCACCGTTTATTGGAGCCACACTGTACGCAACCCCGGTTGAATAGGCACAGACGAATGAAGGACCCGTTATGGGGCCGGGGGCAGCCGGCAACGGGTTGACCGTAACTGGGAAGGCCGGTGAGACTGTTCCGTTTCCGCAGCTGTTGGTGCCGGCAACTTTGACATCGCCTGAAACCGCAGTGGCCCCAAAGTTGACCGTGATGCTCTTTGTTCCTGCACCGGTTGCAATAGTGGCACCGGCTGGCAAAGTCCAGGTATAGGAAGTTGCATTGAGGATCTCGGAACATGAGTACGCAACACCACTGGTTCCTGCGCAAAGCGTGGAAGTTCCTGTAACGGCGCCTGCGGCATTCGGCATGGGGTTTACGAACAGGTTATACACAGTGGGCGTGATCGCGGTACAGCCGGTAGTGTTGGTGTAATTAACGGTGACTGTTTGTGCCCCTACACCCGTCCATGTTATGTTAATGGCGCTGGTTCCCTGTCCCGAGGCGATTGCGCCTCCCGGTGAAACAGTCCAGTTGTAGCCGGTCATCCCGCTTTCTGTGTAGTACATGTTCCCGGTCGATCCGACGCAGGGCGCATTGTTGCTTCCAATTGTCGGAACGGGGGTTGGATTAACCTGGACATTGTAGCAGACCGGTAGAGCTGCCATGCATCCACTGGAATTGGTATAGTTCACGCAAACGGTCTGCGCACCCGAACCATTCCAGTTTACCGTTATCGTATTGCTTGTGGCCGAGCCGCCTGCGGTTACAACACCACCTGCGGAAACAGTCCATAAATAATTGGTCATCCCTGCCTGGGTTGTGTAAACCACACCTGTTGCTCCCTGGCAAAGTGAGGCGGTACCTGTAATAGCAGGTGTCGGGAGGGGGTTAACAGTAACTGCATAGGAGGCCGGCGAGGCGGCAGTGCAACTGGCAGCATTGGTATAATTCACCGTAACTGTTTTTGTTCCTGTTGTTGACCATGTCACCGTTATTGCATTGGTTGCCGAACCGGCGGTGATCGATCCGCCTGCCGAAACAGTCCAGGTGTATCCTGTCATCCCGGTCTGGGTGGTGTAGACATTGCCGGTTGAATTCATGCAAACCGTTGCGGGGCCGGTGATTACCGGCACAGGCAGGGCATTTACAGTCACATTGTAGCAACCGGGGGTTGATGCTGTGCATCCCGCGCTATTGGTGTAATTTACACACACAGTTTGTGCTCCTGCTCCATTCCAGGTAACGATTAATGAATTTGTACCTGCTCCGGCGGTAATTGTGCCTCCGGCCGATACTGTCCAGAAGTACCCGGCCATTCCCGCCTGGGTGGTATAGACATTTCCTGTAGTTCCGGCACACAGCGTCCCTGGCCCGGTAACAGTGGGAACCGGCTGGGCATTAACCGTAACTGCGAGGTTCGGGGATACCGTTCCGTTGCCGCAGGTACTCGATCCGAAAACCGATACATTACCTGAGGTTGCTGTTCCCGAAAAGGTCACCGTAATTGAATTGGTGCCGGTTCCGGCGGTTATTGTCGCCCCGGTTGGAAGTGTCCAGTTATAGGTGGTTGCATTGGTAATGACAGGCACTGTAAAGACATATCCAGTCCCGTTCTGGCATGCATTGACAGGACCTGCAATGGTGCCTGCGGCGCCGGGTATCGGGCAACCGGTAATGAAGGTGAGGTCATTGCCGTTGCTGGTCCCGATTGAATTGTTTCCTCTCACCCTGAAGTGGTAGGTAGTGCCAGTGGTCAGGCCGGTAATGGCGGCGCTGACAGGTGTTACCGTATTCCCGGTGACTGGGCCGGGGGTGCCTGAGACTGTCGTACCATAAGCAACCGTCAACCCGTAATCAAAGAAAACGGCTGTACTTGCCCCGTTGGCAAGGATACTCCCGTTCAGGGTGGCGCTGTTGGTTGTAACCAGGGTGGCCGGGATGGTAACGACTGCAGGAGCAAGTGCCGGCGTGGTAAAGGTCATGTCGGCACTGTTTGTCGTACCACAGCTGTTAGTGCCATTCACCCTGTAATGATAGAGTGTCCCTGGGAGAAGTCCTGTAAGGGCGGCATTGACAAAAGTCGCAATAACCCCGGATACCGTGTTGGGGACTCCCGGTACCGTTGTCCCGTAGGCAACTGTTAACCCGTAGTCAAAGGTCACCGTTGTGGTTAACCCATTGCCGCTGACTGTTCCGTTTATCGTGGCAGATGAAGAGGTGACGAGGGTGGCGGCAAGGGTGGCGGCTACTGGAGAGGCATTGACGGTGGTAAAGGTGAGATCGCCGCCATTTACGGTTAACCCGCCGCTTACGCCGGTTGCCCTGAAATGGTAGAGGGTGCAGGGCTGCAACCCGGTGATAACGGAACTCACTGCCATGACAGTCGATCCGCTTACAGATGCCGGCGCTCCTGCAACGGCTGTGCCGTATGCCGTTGTGAGTCCGTATTCAAACCCGGTGGTCACAATTGCGTTGCTCGGATTAATGTTGCTGTTCAGGGTCGCACCGGTTAAAGTGACAGCTGTTGCTGGGGTTGTTGTGACAAGTGGGTTTGCGGAGAACTGGTAGGCCCCGATGTCGGGAGGATTTGTTCGGAATGTCCCGTCGTAATCTGCAGGAACGGATGGAAGATAAATCCCGGTTTTCATAAGCCCGGCTGCTGTTGCATGAAGGTCAGTAGCTGACACAAAACCAGGACTGATACTTAACGAGTTAAGATCCTGGTTTGTAGCATTCCTCCAGTTGGTAAGTGTAACCCTTGCTGAACCCTGGAACCCGATATTCGCTCCGATCCCATCCACAAAATAATCGTTATAATCGATGGTTGTCCACATGGCAACGGTTCCTCCATTGAAAACGGCGAATGTTTTTGAGGCAGGTGTTCCTGAAACAGGCTGAAGTGAATTTTTCAGAATATTATTACGGAGGTCAAAGAGGCTGCATCCCGATTGAATACAGATACAGGCAGAATAATTTGCCGTTGTGGCAGAGGTTACATTCCCGGCCAGGTTGACCGAATTATGGTAAAGCCTGACATTCCCGCCTGAAGTGAAATACATTCCCCATACATCGCGGGCATTTCCCCCGCCACCGGTTGAGTTTCCATCAGCTTTAATATTGTAAATAAGGTTGTTAGAGATTTCAGTCGGGGTGGTTGCATCGCCGGTACCGAAATAAATTCCATAATTCCCCCTGCCTCCCGTTCCGTTGTAATACCAGTCATGGATTTTGTTCCTGCTGACCTTGGTGTTGGTGCAGGCGGTGCTCAGGTATAACCCTGACTGGGTATAGTTGGCATTTCCCAGGGCTGCCCCCATGATCTCATTTCCCTGGACCAGGGTATTATCGCAAAAGGTCATCATGATCCCGGTCGACTGGATTGCCTGGGCATCGATAGCAGATCCGAAGATATTGTTTGTAATCTGGCCGTTGGTCGCGGGGTTACCGGCCACGCCGGCAAATTGCATTCCGTAGTTGGCGCTGTATATGGTATTGTTGTTAATCACGATGTTGTTGTAGCCGCCACCTGCATAATTCAGGATAACGGCATAGGTAGTGTTGGTTACCTGGCTGCTGGCGCGGATCAGGCAGTTTTTAACCGTACAGTTGCTGGCCCCGTTGGTCCCGTCATTAAAAATGCCCACAGAATAGGCCATTGATACTGTGTTGGTATTTTCCCAGGTCATGCTTTTATCGGTACCCCCGCTGTTCGAACCGTCAAGAGTTACATAACTGCATCCGTATAATACAATTACCCCGGAGGTGGAAGAACCGCTGATGACAGGCGTTTTTCCTGCAGCAGGTTTGATGGTAACCGTATTCACGGCGCTGGCGCCGGTAAACGGGTAGACCAATAATGGTAAGGTTTCGGAATAACTGTTGTCGGTCAGGGAGAATGTTACCGCGCAGGTTACCTCTTTGACGGCAAGGTCGGCAAGTGCTGCCGCAATGGTGGTATAGGTTTGACCGACCCCGACATTATAATTCCCGCAGAGGGACCCGATTATGGTATAGGAGTTTGGGGTTGTCGGTGGAGTGGCTGCAGCGGGAGGATTTGCGGTGAGTCCTGCCGCCCCTGCTGAAGGTGAACAGGTGACATTGGGTATTGGATTAAGATCCTGCGCAACAATATAATAGGAAACTGTATTGCCTGTAGTCACACCTGCGCCAAAAGTAAAGGTGTAGGTTGAACCGCTCACAAATACTCCCGTTGTGGAACTCCACG
>JBAXFZ010000277.1:0-6171 GCA_037139685.1 Bacteroidota bacterium | reverse complement strand
GATCAACTTCTGATGATTCGGGAGTTCCACCCTTGGGGGCGGAACTCCCGTTTTTTATGATCGTAAAGGCAATAGGTTTTCATTTTTTCCATCTGGACCAATCCACTTGATCGTTGTTTGTTGCTAAATCATTTAGTTTGAAGCCAATTATGTTCCTTTTTCTTGATCTGAATTGGGCCTCTTCCTCCACATGATAGAGCAGCCTTTTGCTGTAATCAGTAGTTTCGGCAAACAAAATATTATCAATTAGGAACTTCTTCTTGATATTCTGAATCTGTCCCCCACTGAGCGAGTATTTCCCGCTAATCTCCTGTAGTAATGCCACGGTTATATCGGGAAATTCATTTTTAAGAATCTTAAGCCGGATTTCTTCGTTTGGGGTTTGAAAGTTCAGTTTGTACAGCATCCTCCGGTCGAATGCTTTGTCAATATTGGCAATCAAATTAGTGGTGGCGATAAATATTCCCTGAAAATCTTCAAGTTCCTGTAACAGTATGTTCTGCATGGCGTTCAACATTTGATCAACAGAGTTATGTGTTTGCTTTCTTTCTCCTAAAATCCCATCCGCTTCATTAAAAAAAAGAATTGGGGTAATTCTGAAATGTTTAAGGGCAGCCAGGTACTCTTGGAACACCTTTTTCAGGTTCTTTTCCGATTCGCCTACCCACTTGTTTTTAATCTGCGAGATCTCAACCTGCAATATGGTTCTCCCGTGAATTCGTGCAATTTGCTTTACCAACTCTGTTTTCCCGGTGCCCGGTACTCCGTAAAACAACATTGTCAGACTAGGTTTCATGCCTTTATTGGTAAATCTACTTTCCATTTCAGAAAAGTTGCCAGGAGCCATGAAATCTTTTATTTCATCAACAGATCGCTGGTTTTCGGGATTAAAAAACAACTCCTGCTCCCGAATCTTACCAGGATCATGTATCTGACAAAATTTCGAGACGAATATTGAATTGTCCCTTGATGAAAGATCATCGCCAAGTTCAGTTAGAATCCTGTCTCCAAGTACCATAGATGAAAAATCAGCCAACCCGGGATTCGCAAAACGGATAAAGCCATCCCGCAGTATCGCACTCCTGTGATCCTTTATCTGACAGAGCAAAAAACGTGTCTCTGAAGAATCGCAAGTCAATGATTCCAGGATTGAATTTAAATCAAACTCCTTCTGGCCAAGGAGAAATTCAGCGCTAAACAAAAACAAGATGAACTTTTCAATTTCGTTCAAACTGGTATCATTGATGATATTTTCCACAAATGGACAAACGCAGAACCGTTCAATGTCAGTCAGGAAATCCCTGTTGTGATAGTTGCTATGGGAATAGCGATCAGCCCGGATGATCTTACGGATGGCCAACAAAATTTCCGGCAGGGTGCCCGGTACCGGAACGATCAACTTTCCGGGATCGTTCTGTGTGACAGATTCGATCACCTCACCTGAAACCGTGAATTCCGTGTTATTTCCAAAGTGTCTGTCCCTTGATCTGACCATTATCCATCCGGCTTTTCGGAGTTCTGCTAAGGAACCGTTTATAGTGATAAAATCCAGGGGATTAAATCCTAAAAATCTCATGATCCTTTTGATAGAATCCGTATCCTCCATGATCTCATTACAGATCATCACAGAAAGCAATGCAGTCGTTTTTTGATCCTTTCCGAAAAATCCCGATAAGATTGAAAGATCTGCCTCCACCGCGCACAACTGCTCCTGGTTCTTAAAGAGGTCTTCTCTTTTTTCGTATACTGCGCTTATACTTTTAAGAATAGGACTATTCATGTCAATTTGCATGGTATATAGATTTTTATTGTTTGAATTGCAAAATTAATTCGGCACTCCTCAACCTAATTACAATGCTATTATTGAGTACTTTTTGTCATAGGTTAAAACTGATTGCAAACTTGCCTGTTTCCTATAACTTTGCATAATATTTAACTCAGATTAATAACCTCCCCATGCCCGTTAGTAAAAACGCATACAAACGCTATTTGATCATCCATGATATTCTGAAAAATAAAAAGACAGCCTCAAAAGGAGAAATACTCAATAGACTGGAGGATTCTGGATATGGCATCTCCACTTCCATGTTTGAGAAAGATCTCGAAACAATGCGAACAACATTTAATATATCAATCATATATGATCGTACGAAGAAGGGTTACCGTTTAACAGACCCTAATGCAAGTTTTGACATCCCCATGAACGATGAAGTGGTGAAGACCATCTACGGAGCGCTAAATCAGTTGGCGCTATTTCAAAACACCACTGCATTCAAGAATGCAAAACATTCACTGCAAACAATCATGTCACGTCTCGATATTACTCTTAAAAGACCGGAGTCTGGAATGGAAGATATTATTTTTTATGAGCCTCAGACTCAATTTAGTGGGATTGAATGGATAGCACCGGTCTATGATTCTATTGTTGACCAGAAACGAATAGCCTTTACTTTTCTCAGCTTCAACAATCACTCTGATCATATTTTAGAACCGTATGCATTAAAGGAAATTTCCAACCGGTGGTATGTCATCGGTTCTGAAGATGGAAAGGTGGCCGTTTATGGTCTTGACAGGGTTATAAAGTTACAAATCACAGATCAATATTACACTCCTGACAAACCATTCAGTGAAAAACTTCATTCAAAGATAAAGTTATCCATTGGGCATCTTGACTTTACCAAAAGAACCCATGATGTTCACCTTTCCTATGACAGTTCTGTCGCTCATGAAATTCTTTCAACGAAAATTCATGAATCTCAAAGAACGTTGAGTATGGATGATCGTAACCTAAATATTTCTGTCAAAGTAAGTGTTAACGAAGATTTCGTGCGGAAAGCGGTCCTCCCCTATGGCGATAAAGTGGTAGTGGTTGGCCCTCCGTTTGCAACAGACCTGGTATTGAAAATCCTTCAGGACACGTTACACAAATATGATCACTATGTTGAAGAACGAGATAAACGCGGTAAAACTACTAAAACTGATAAGGCATCGTCCTAATGAGGTTTTACCTGGCATTTATCCCGATAATGGCATGTAGCAAACATGCAAAATCCCCGATTGATTTGCGGTCGCTCCCGATTGCCACACGCCATTTGGTATCCTCGCCCGCTTCTCTCATTTTCTGGTGCAGTGCAGCGCAGGATAAAATGAATTCATCATGGGCTATTGTTCGGTCATAATCCAATTCAAGTTGCTCATCCAACACTGCATAATACCAGTCCACTCTGATCCGAGAATAAATTACTGCTCGTTCCATCAATGTATTGAACAGTTCTATGTGTTTCGAACCTTTTAGTGTCTCAAATATCTGGGATGCATCTTTCAATTCCATATTTATTTTCTTTTAGATGGTTAGTATAAATGTCAAGTGAAAGATTAATCTTCATCTATATAATAAGTTTCAAAATTACCCTTAGTCCACTCCGTAAGGCTGTCCGCATCCATGATTACCATAACCCTGCCGCCATCCCATTCCGACCAATACAGGTATTCACAGCCTGTTTCTCTGGCCAGGTCTTTGGCATCTTGATCGTTTTTGGCATCAAATAAAACCATGTCCTCTTTCCCCGTTTCAATTTCATTTCCTTTTATATCCAATGGAATGCGTACAACTTTTTTAAAGGACTCTTTATCCCTGTGACTTATCGCGGTTGCATAACTTGCCGGGATGATCGCAGCAAACATTGGAGCAACCTCCGGGTTCAGCAACCATAATCCAATTTCTCCCGGCCCATAAATCTTGTCGATTTGGTTTCCGTTTTCATCATTGATTTCGAATGCATAGTTCAGGTATTGTTTCAGATCTGTCATTGTATGTGTTTTTAGTGACTGTTTAAATTAAACTTTGTAAAAAGACGTGTGCGATTACTTAGCAGGCTTTAGGTATCCCCATTGACACTGGCTGCATTTCTTCCCTCCCGAAGAGTAAGGTCCTTTATGATATGCCACACATCCCGGACAAACCCGGAAGTTGCATTTATCGCAGACGTACCAGGAAAAATTAACAGGATACTGCTTCCCGCATGCCATACAAGAGATCAAATAGTGCATAGGTTTTTGTTTTTAAGGGTTTGTTAAAACTTGATGGTGCAAAGGTAAAGGGGTCCAACATAATGTATTTATGGAGAGTAATAATAGCAACAAAAAAATTGAATTTCTGTTTTGCCGACAGAAAAAATAGTAACGTGAATAGATAGCGTTGTGACTATTTACCTTTGTCCCAACTGATTTATCCAAACAAATAATAAAAAATCATTTGAACCGGTATAAGAGTGACAAATAGATTAGCTTTGAATGTGTTTTAGATTTTAACATAAAAATATGATGACAATTCATTTTTCACAGTACTTTGATGAAGGTGTATTCCTTGGGGAAAATATTGAAGAGCAGCCTTCGGTCAATATCAGTTACCTAGGTTCAATGGGATTACTGGGGTTCCTTGAAAGGGAACTCGGCCTGACCGGTGAATATCCGACCACTTTCGAACGCGCCAGCAAATATGCTGCTGCCTTGGAAAAACATTTGACAGAAGCACCAGATGCCTTTTATGCGGATGCCTTTAAGACCGATGAAATGGGTGTTGCCCGGGACCTGATGAAATGGCGGGATGACCTGGTCTGGCTGGGATGGAAAAAATTGTCTTTTAATAATCAGCCTCAGCGGTTAAAAACGCTTGCCCTGGTTGAGTTACACTTCATTGACCGCCATTTTCATTTTGGTGTTGCCGATCGATGGCAGGATGTACTTGAATCGTTATTGAAAGATGTTAAGTCCATCCAAATTCAACTTATCATCTATGATGATCCAGAGCTGGTACATCCTTTTTTCAAAAAGTTGTTCCATCAATTGAATAATTGCGTAAGCTTTAAAAAGCTGAATGACAACGTCACCATTGATCAAAACAACCTGGGCATGGTGAAGAAACTGCTGCTTGGAAAAGTTCCAGGGGATGACCAACTCAAGCCACTTTCAGAAGATACCTCCTTTTCGATCCTGCGGCTGAAAGACAACCACCTCGCAGCCGATGTACTGGCAAATCAGATCAAACAAGGCTTTAATCCTTTGGTCATCAATGACGAAAACAAAATACTTGATTACTATCTATTGGCCAATGGGCTGCCTGCTTCTGGTTCCACATTAACTAATTCAAATCCTCTTATCATTCAACTTTTCAAACTGATCGTTGTCGGGCTGATAGACCCGCTCAATGTTTACAACCTATTATCCTTACTCCAATCCCCATACTCCCCGATTCCAAAAAAATTATCCCGAGTTCTTGCCCGTCAGCTTATTGAAAAACCGGGAGTAGATAGTTTACAATGGAAAGATAACATCAGAAACTATTTTGCGGATTTGCAAAAGGAAAATCCTAAGGATAAAACGCTGAAGAATAAACAGGAGGAAATCACCTTATTCCTTTCGTTCAACCATAGACCGACCATCGATGTCACCCGGATTAAAGAGGTTTATGCGTCTCTGAAAGGCTGGGCTGATAAACATTCCCTGCTGGAAATATTTGAACATACAGAGGAAGAAAGAGATCAGTTTGCCTGGTTAAGCAAACTTTCAGGAGCCCTTCTTCAGAAAATCCAGAATGAAACAGAGCCATACACCGGAACCAGGTTGCTGAAAATGGTAGAAAGTATTTATGAACCAGCCTCTTTCCCCAATGAAATAACACAGGCAGGGTCAGTTGAAAGGGTCAGTTCTCCGGGTGGCCAGCTTGCCAACCCATCGATAACCTGGTGGCACGATTGTTACAATTCAGTGATCAGGGCGGAGCACCATGCTTTTTTATATTCCGGCGAGATTGAATTTTTACACCAACATGGTATTGATACCTGGCTGCCTGCCAACCAGGTGAAAATGGCCTACGGGAAATTAAAGAGAGGTATCCTTGCAGCAGAATCGAAGTGTATACTGGTTGTTGTTGAAAAACACGATGGCGAGGAAACCACCACCCATCCTGTCATTTCGGAGATCGGTGCCGGACTTAAAAATATCAGCCAGATTACCGCAACTTTAAATGAAATTGAATTACTGACCACGGTCGCCTTGAAGGTAAGCCTTACCGGGAAAATCAACTTGCCTGAACCAAAAACCAGATGGCAAATCAGCAATCCAGGTAAACTTTCAAAACGTGTAACAGAAAGCGCCTCAAGTGTCGAAAAA